>CADANQ010000065.1 GCA_902789365.1 uncultured Eubacteriales bacterium | reverse complement strand
CATGCCGCTGAAACGGATCATAATCGGAGGGAGATCCCTCCGATACCTCCCCGCTGCTGCCATACGTTCGTTCTCCTTCACACACGACTGAACAGTTACGTTTGACCTGTATTTCAAAAGCGTGTATAATGTTTCTGTCCGGATATCGGTCGCAGAATGCATCTGTTTTTGCCGCATAACGCCGGGGCCGGCCGGCCCGTCGGCGGTGCGCTCCGTTGTCCGGGACCGAAATCAATTGATAAGGCAGGTCGTTTTCCCGAATCATGAACCAGTGGTACTGTAAAAAATGCGGTGTGAACAGCCCGGGCAGCATCTGTTCCCGCTGCGGAAAAAAGCTGCCGAACAACATTATGCGCGACATCTGGCGGGTATACCGCGTTCCGCTCAGCGACACCGCCTCCTGGAAAACCGCTTTCATCGTTCTTCTTTCCGCGTCGCTGATCATGCTGTTTTTCCTGTTTATGTGGGAAACGGCGAAGGATCCCGGCAAGGCGCTCTCTCTGTTTTCCAACGGCACCGCGGCGGCGTGCCTGGCATTGGTGCCCGTCGGCCTCCTGTGCCAGTTCATCCTTTTCGCGCTGCAGGGGCAGGAGGTGCTGGTCTACTGCCTGGATTCCGACGGCGCCCATGTGCAGACCTGGCACAAAGCGGGACGCCTGCGCTCCTGGGCGCGTTTCCAGCGCGCGCATCAGCAGGACGCGGTCCCCGACGGCAGCGGGGGCATGACGCTCCTCAGCCAGAGACGTTCCATTCTGTGGAACGACGTCCGCTCCGTCGCCCTTCTGCCCGCCAGGGGCGAGATTCGCCTTTTTTCATCCAGCCGCCTGGTTCCGTTCATCCTCCGCCTGACAAACGACGAATACGAAAACGCCGAACACCTGGTCAAAAAAGCCTGCCGCAAGGTAATGCAGTAAAATGCACAAATATATATATGGAAAGGCTTGGTGGAAAGCATGACCCTGAAAGAGATCGCAAAGCTCCTGGACCATTCCACTCTGCAGCCCTTTCTGACGGATGACGACATCCGCCGCGGCTGCGACATCGCCCTCAAGTACGAAACCGCCACCGTCTGTGCCCGCCCGGGGGACATGAAGATTGTGGTGCCGGCCCTGAAGGGCTCCACGGTGCTTCCCTGTACTGTCATCGGCTTCCCCCACGGCGCGCACACCACCGATGTGAAGGTATACGAAAGCCAGCGCGCCCTGGAAGACGGCTGCCGCGAACTGGACATGGTGATCAACATCGGCAAGCTGCTCTCCGGGGATGAAAACTACGTCCGGGACGAGATCGCCGCCCTGGCCGAGGTAACCCACCGCGCCGACGCCATCCTGAAGGTGATTATCGAAACCTGCTTCCTCACCGACGACCAGAAGCGCCTGGCCTGCCGCCTCAGCGAGGAGGCCGGGGCGGACTTCGTCAAGACCTCCACCGGCTACGGCAAGGCCGGGGCCACCGCGGAAGACATCGCCCTGATGCGCGCCGCCGTGTCCCCGAAGGTGCGCGTGAAGGCCTCCGGCGGCATCCGGAACCTGGACACCGTGCTCCTGATGCATAAAAACGGCGCCGACCGTTGCGGCGTGAGCGCAACGGAAGCCATCATGGAAGAAGCGGTCAGGAGGGGAATGCAATGAGCGTCACAAAGAAGTTTTTCGGCAAAGCTCCCGACGGACGGGACGCGTACCTGTATACCATGACCAACGCCTCCGGCGCCTGCGCCGCGGTGACCGATTACGGCGCCCACCTGGTCAGCGTTTTCGTGCCGGACCGCCTCGGCTCTCTCGCCGACGTGTGCCTGGGCTTTGACTGCGCCGAAAGCTACGCCGTGGAGGGCGGCAGCCTGGGCGCCACGGTGGGCCGTTTTGCCAACCGAATCGCCAAAGGCAGGTTCTCCCTGAACGGCGAAACCTATTCCCTTTTCATCAACAACGGTCCCAACACCCTGCACGGCGGCAAAGAGGGCTTTGACAAGCGTCTTTTTGAAGCCGAAACCTGCGAGGGCGAAAACGAGGACGCGGTCACCTTCTCCTACGTGTCCCCGGACATGGAGGAAGGCTTCCCCGGCGAAATGAAGCTTAGCGTCACCTTTGCCTGGAACAGCGAAAACACCCTTTCCATCCGCTATCGCGCCGTATCGGACAGGGACACCGTGGTCAACCTGACCAACCACGCCTACTGGAACCTGAGCGGCATGAAGGACGCCACCATGCTGGACGAGGTGCTTACCGTGCGCTCCACCCGTTCCACCGAGGTGGACGACGGGCTGATCCCCACCGGAAAGGTGCTGGACATCTCCGGTACGGCCATGGATTTGTCCTCCGGCGTCACGGTGCGGTCCGTCCTGGACCGGGCGGAGGAATGCGCCTATGTGAAGATGGTAAACGGCCTGGACTTCAATTACTGCCTTGACGGCGAAGGCATGCGTGAAGCCGCCTCCCTGAAGGACCCTGTCAGCGGCCGTGTGATGAGGGTGCTCACCACCGAGCCCGCCATCCAGGCCTACAGCGGCCAGGGACTGGACAACAAAGGCCACGGCGGCGCCGTTTACGGGCCCTTCGCAGGCGTCGCGCTTGAGACCCAGCACTACCCCGACAGTCCCAATCATCCCGAATTCCCCTCCACCACGCTTCTCAAAGGCGAGACCTTCTCCTCCGAAACACGGTACTGCTTCTCCGCGGAGGACTGAACCCCCATGGAAAACGGCCTGTATGACCGGGATATCCGGGAGCCCCTGTACCTTTTCCTGGAGGAAAAATACGGTAAAATCCGCATCATCGAGGAAAAGATCACCGGCCGCGCCCGGGCCGACGCCGTCATGGTCACGGAATCCGCCCTGTGCGGGATCGAAATCAAAAGCGACGCCGACACCTACGCCCGGCTTCCCGGACAGGTCAGGGAATACGACAAGTATTTCGATTTTAACTTTGCCGTCGTGGGCCTCACCCATGTGAACCACATCGAGGAGCATCTGCCCTCCTACTGGGGCATCATCACCGCCGAACGGATCGAAAACGGCCTGGATTTCTATGTCATGCGCCGCCCGTCACGCAATCCGCACCGGGAAATGGCCCGCAAGGTCAGCCTGCTGTGGCGTCCGGAGATGGAAAGCATCCTGGTAAGGACCCACAGGCCCTCTTTCCGCGGGTATTCCAAGGCCCGGGTCATCAGCCGCATGCCGGAGCTTTTCACCGAACAGGAACTGGACCGGCTGATCAGCGACGCGCTGTTCGAAAGGGATTACACCCTGATCGGCGGGGAGATCGAGCGATTTCGGGAAGAATACGGCAAAAAAAGAAGCCCGAAAACCGGACAGAGGAAACGCTCCCGAATCACAAAAAAACAGTAAAAAGGCCCGTCCGCCATGTCCTGCCCCGGGCAGGCAAAGCGGACGGGCTTTTTTTGCTTTTCTTGAGCCCTTATGTTCTGTTGAAGCCCGACGTACGGCAGAGCGCAGTGCCCTCCCTCTCGGATTTATCATGGGGCGTCGGCGTCGGATGACGGGGGTGTCCTGTGACCCTGTCGGTTGAGCGAGACGGAGATGGTCGGCCATGGCGGCCCGGAGGCCGCCGCAGCAACGGCAGGAAAGGGAGTGAGGAAGTCAGAGGACGGGATTTATGCGAAATGTTGAACCTCGTCCGACAGCGCCTTACAAGGGCTCTCCCTCGTCATAAGACGCCGCAGATGATGTTCCCCTCCTCCCGTGCATTGCTCCTCTCCAGGATGGAATACTTCTTCGTTTTCCGGGCAGCACTTCCCTGAAGATCATACCGTCCCGCCATATTTCCTCCTTACTTGCCCAGGTACTCGTTCAGCTTCGACGGGCTCACGCCGTACAGCCTCGCCATATAATCCAGCACGTCGGTGTCGGTCGCCTTGACCGGCGCGGTCAGCCCCGCCAGTCCCGGATCCGCTCCGGTCCAGGTGTCCACCGGCACCGTCACCGTCTCGGTCCCCGTCAGTCCGTTGTACAGCTTCTTCACGTCCTCGGATATCGGCGCGTGTTCCTTGCTCTTGTCGGCTTCCTTCGCGATCTCCTCCAGCGTCAGCCTGGCCGCCGCTTCCTTCTCCGCCGACAGGTCCCCGGTCTTCTTCTTGTCTCCTCCGCCGGTCCCGCCGCTGCTTCCACCGCCTCCTGTCGCCGTCGGCAGCGCGTACCTGTCGTCCTCCATCAGGCTCAGCATGCTCTTCCAGTAGTCCCGGTCCGCCTGCCAGGCCGCCAGGTCCTGCGCGTAGCGGTCCATGTCCAGCCCGCTCTCGGTGTCGTAACGCCTGGTCCACCAGTCCCTGTCGGTCTCCCAGTCGCCCACCGCGTCCCGAAAGCGCCCGTAGTCCGTCGTGTCCAGCCCGTGCAGCGCGTTCAGCCTCGCGTACAGGTCGTCCCCCTGATCCTTGTACCGTTCGTACGCCATCTGGTACATCTCCGGCATCCGCTCGTTCAGCCTGCTCAGGTAATCCTGATACGCCTGCTGCCCCGCGCCCGTCGCGTAGCTGTTCCCGTATCCGCCGGTCAGCCCCGCGGCCTGCGCCATGGTGTCCTGCATCGCCCGGTTCCCCAGCCTCAGGTACTGGTCCCGGTAATTCCTGTACAGCTGATCCTCCTCCGGATTGTAGCTGAAGCCCTCCCGGTCGGCCAGCTGGCCCAGGATCTCGTCCATCTGCGCCCGATACCCGCTCTCGTACGGTTCCGGCCTGGTCCCCTCGAATCCCATCATTTTGTCGAAAGCCGCCGTCGTGCGTTCTCCCTCGGTCCGCTCCGGCTTCTCGCCCAGCGTGCTCTCGTACTGCTCCAGCACCGTAGAGCGTCCGATGGGATTATATATCGGCTCCGCTCCCGGCACGCCCGTCACGCCCACGGCGCCGGCCCTCGTCCCGTCCCCGGAGCTGTATCCGCCCCGGATGTACGCCCCCCGGCTCCCGCTCTGGCCGCTGGGATTCAGCCCGCTCCCCAGGATGGTCGGCAGTCCCTGCCCCGTCTGCTTCGTTTCCCCGGGTCCCGTCTCCGTCGTGTCCTGCACCAGCGGCCCGCCGGTCTCCTTGATCCCTTCCTGCGGTCCCGTAAGCCTCGGCGTCCCGCCCGGCCTGCTCGACGCCTCCGCCAGCTTCTCCAGCAGATCTTCCCCGTTCCTGTCTTCGCTCCCCGTCACTCTTCTCGTTGTTCCCATTCCCTGCTCCTTTCTCTCGCTCTCGCGCCAATCCCGTCCCCAGACTTCCTCACATTGTCACAAGGAAGACTTCGTAAGCCTTCCCCGATTGGGGAAGGTGGATGCGACCGCAGGGAGCAGACGGATGAGGTTCCCCGTTCCCCGTCGTTCCCCGTCGTTCCCCGTCCAAAACTCCACTCTCCACTCTTCACTCTTCACTCTTCTTCTACCCCAGCTCGCTCCCTCTCCACACGCTGTAGCTCATGGCGATCACTCGCACGTCCCCGGTCCCCGCCAGCCTTATCCGCATGTGGTCGCACCTGTGGGGAATGATCGGCACGCTCACCGCGTTCTTATCGTCCTTCCCCTCCACGGTCTTCAGCGTCGCCCAGTCCCCGCCGTTGTACTGCGCCTGGATATTGCACACCGCCCCGGTGCTCACCCGCATCCTCACCATGATCTTCTGCAGATGCCTCTTGTACAGGTCCTCCATGTCCAGGTCCCCGGTCTCGGCCATCCAGCTGATCTCGTCCTCGTCCTCCGCGCTCTCGTCCTCCAGCGCCGGGTCCCCGTCCCCGTCCATCAGCCACATGGCCCCGTCTTTGGCCATGTACAGGCTCCCGTTCACGCTCAGGAACCCCTCGGCCTCGCTGCTGTCCTCCCGATACCAGTACCCCGTCCGTCCGTCGTAGGTGAACAGATGATGCTCCCCGTCCCCGTCCTCCATGCTCACCCACATCCGGCCGTTGTTGGCGCCCGACACCGCGTTCTTCATCTTCCGGTATCCCAGCGCGTACCCGATGTCCCCCGGCAGGCTCCCCTCGTAACTCACCATGCCCGTCCGGCTCTTGTAGTACAGCGTTTCGTTCATCAGGCAGAGGCTCCCGGCGCTCCCCTGCTCCACGCCCCTGGCGTGCACCGTCGTCACCTGGTAGTTGCTCGGCTTGTTCCCGAACACCTTGTGGATCACGTCCTCCTTGAAGAACAGCACATATCCCAGATGCGTCGCCGCCCCGGTAAAGTCCCCCGGCGTCCCGATGGTCACCGTGTAGCTGTCGTTCGCCAGCCCCTGGTACTTCCTCCAGTTCGTCGGATCCCCCAGCGCGCAGCAGTATACCTCGTGATTCGCGCTGGAACAGCCCCACAAACGGTTGTCGCACTCCGTGATGTAATCCATATCCGGCACGGTCCGCGCCGCCTGCACCCCCGTCTCCGTCACGCTTTGATTTTCCAGCGTCGCCAGCACCACAAAGCTGTCCTCGCCCACCGTGTATATCTGAAAGTACCCCTCCGGCACGGCCTCGCACCCGCTCAGCTCCACCACGTCGCCTTCCCGGAATCCCTGCCCGATGCCCGCGGCGCTCACCTTCACATATACCGCCGTCCGGTAATCCGCGCTGTCCCCCAGCAGGTCGCAGGCCTCATACGTCACCGTCCCGCTGATATTTACCCGGTTCTCCAGGCTCCCGTGCTCCCCGGTCTCGGTGTTGAAGATGTACTTGTCCGGAAAGATCACCGCCTGCGCGCCCATCTCGACGATCTGTTTCTTCCCCGGCGTGATGTCGCACACCTTCTCCCCGTTCCACCAGATTTCCCCGTTGTCGATCCATCCGGCCCCGTCGTGCCCGAAGAATCCCCCGAAGCCCTCAAACTCCCTTACTTTCCGTCTCTTTTCCCTTACCTTCAGCACCGGCCAGTGTTCCCCCGACATGTTCTCCATGTCATAAAAACTCCCCGGCTCCCCGAACGCCTTCCGCTCCAGCCCCTTGAAGTTCGTCCCCTCGTTCACATATGTCCCAATACTGTCCACAAGTCTCAATGCCAAAGTGTCCTCACCTCCCCGCTAACGGTTATCAAATCTAAAACAATTTCCACCCTTTTCTCCGGTCCTGCTTGGGTTTATGCCCGCGCCGAAACCACGCCTTCCACTCTTCCATGTACCCGTTGCAGATCTGCGCGTCGTTGTTGTACCTGTCGTACTCCCCCACGGCCCGGTCGATCTCGGCCATCAGCTTGTACACATACGCCATCTCATACGGCTCACTCAGTATCAGTTCCGTCCTGTCCTCTGCCTCCGTGCACACCCACGGCTGCACGCTGTTCCCCTCGTGCCGGTTCAGGTGCTCCACGCACTCGTTCTCGATGTCCGTCAGCCACTGCCTTTTCATCTCTTCCCCGATGTCGTTCGGCCGCAGCTCGTCCGCCATCTCCATCGCCTTCTCCGGTGTCATTTCGCTCACTCCCTTCGGTCGCTTCGCTCTACTCCGTCACTTAACGCCCCCGATCAGTACGCCTCAATATACGCGTCCTCGTTCACCTGCATGTTGACCAGCGCGCAGTTGTGCAGGTGGGCCGTCGACCCCGTGCCGACGTACAGCGAGCACGTCGATCCGAACCCCGCGCAGGTATCCAGCCACATCTCCGGTCCCCTGGTGCTTACCTCAAAGTTGTACGTATTGGACGCCCCGCTGGTGGAAGCCCACGCCCTGCAGCCCAGGTTCCAGCTCTGGGTGTTGGCATGCACGTCTGCCACATTCGGCCCTTTGTTGTGGTGGTAGCGTCCGTTCACCCGAATCACTTTGCCGCCCGCGTGAAGCGTCGTGCCGTTGTCGTTGTTCAGGTCCCCGGCGATTCCGTTGTGATGCCCTTCGCAGTTGATCTCAACCGCCAGCGGCGGGACTGTTCCGGTAGCCAGGTTCATGTGGAGCCCGAACCCGTCCGACGTAGATTCGCACGCCTCGCAGTCCTGCATGATGCTCTCGCATCCCCCAAGGTAACACGCCCCGTACAGGAACCCGCCCGTGAAAAGACAGTTCTTGCCGTAGACCAGCGGCCGGGTGCTTCCGTCGCCGATGATCTGGAACGCGCCGTCATCGCCGCCGCAGATGGTCAGGCCCTCGACGTACAGCGTGATCCTGCCGCTCGTCGTGATCCTGAAGTTGTCCCGCTGCGCGCAGCACCTGATCGCCGTCGTCGGCGCGTCGCCGCTCTTCGTATGGACGTATGTCTTCGTCCCGTAGCAGTAATAGGTCGCCTCGGCGGCCTCGGCTTCCGCGAGGGTCGTCACCCTTGTGTACGGGATTTCGTTCGAAATATCCCACACGGTATTGGTGTCTGTCGCCGCGGTTTCATACAGATAAGTGTATCCGCTCGTCTTCGTCCAGGTGTGCGCCCCGGTGTTCGACGATATCACGGGATTGGCCCCCTCGTCGGCGACGATGGCGACCGACCTGCTCAGTCCCTGCACATGGCCGGGTCCCAGGGAAGACTCGTAAAACCCGTCTTTCACGATGATCGTGTCCACATCGTTCCGCAGCAGCGCGGTGCGCAGTGACTGCAGCGGATGCTCCGAATCCGTCCCGGCCGCCGCGTCGTCTCCGTCCGGCGCCACCCAGTACGTTTTCCCGGCGCTCGGCTTCAGGTCAGCCACATCAAAATCGCACGCGATCCCCTGCTCCGTGCGGAACAAATGCCCGGCCAGCGGATGGTTTGTCCATGTAAATCCGGCCGGCGTCGGTATCTCCCGGTTGTCCAGCAGGCCTTCGTTCACCTTCCAGATCACCACATTGCTGAAGGTGAAGCTGTCGTTCACGCTCGACGCGTAGTTCCGGCTCGGGAAGAAAAACACCCGCCCGACGCCGGACGGCAGATGGAAATGCCTGGCCTGCTCCCTGCCCCGGACGAACCGCAAGGTCAGCTTTTCGGAATTGCCGCTCGTCGTAAACATCACCGCGCTGATATCCGCGTCCGTGTCGTCTGTCTCAATATTGCCGATCCTGATGTAGTAATCCCCTTCGGGGAAATCCTTCGCCGTCCAATACTGGGTGGTGCCGGTATACGTGCCGCTCATGACCTGCTTCGCCAATTCGTCCGTCGCGCTTCCGATTTCGTCCACCCTGGCAGCCATGCCCGTCACGGTCTCGACGATGGGCGTGCTCTTTTCGATGGAGAACCCGCCGAACGAGAACGCGTCGCCCGCTCCTTTTGCGTATGTGTTTGACGCCCAGAAGATGATGTGCGTGATGGCTTCCCCAAGGGTGAGGCTGTATTCGGCAGTGTTCCTTTCAACATAAAGCAGCGCCTTCTGCGTCGTCCCCACGGAAAAATAAATGCCGCATTTGTCGCTGTCGGTGTCTGCGCTGGTGACGTCGGTGCATTTGACGGTGTACTGCCCCGCGGGAATGCTCACGCTCACCTGTACGCTCTGCGTGCCGCTGACGGTTGTCGAGTAAACCGTCTGGGATTCCATGTTCTCAATGCTCCCGATCCGTTCCCCGATCGCATCGTCTTCTTCTTCAAGGCCGTCCAGGGAGTCATTGATCCCGCTTATGGCTTCATTGATCCCGTCTATCGTGATTTTGTTTTTCGCATAATCGCCGTTATAGGCATATATGGAACCCGTGTCGTCCCTGGCCGACAGATAACAGTTGATCTTCGGCGCGTCCTGTGTCGGAACAAAAGATGCTTTAGCACCGGGCAGCAGAGTGCCTATCCTTTCAACCATGCTCGTGCCGTTGTTGGTGGTTAACGTACAACTGACAGCGCAGTTGTTCACAAACAGATAGGTCTCGCCCGCCTTGAACGCGTAATCATATTTCGTGCTCCCGGCTCCGGTCGGGTTGAACTCCCGCAGACCGCCTGCCTGCTCTATTGCGCTCTTTGCGTCGCCGACGTCCTCCACCAGCGCCGCATACCCCTCCGGCGTCCCGCTGAAGGCCTGCTCGGCGTAATACTTCGCGTTGTTGTGGTACGCCGGGTCCGTGCTGCCCACGTCCTGCCCGTTCCGTTTCCCTACGGCCCACGCCTCCGCCGTCTGCCTTTCGATCTGCGCAAAGGCCGCGCTCCCGCCGGCGTCCTGGGCGTACTTCCTCGCGTTGTTCCCGTAGGTCGGGTCGTCCTCGTCCACGTCCTCGCCGTCCCGCTCGCCCACGGCCCAGGCCTCGCTGTCCAGCGCCGCCGCCTTGGCCACCGTCTCCGCGCCCTCAATGGTCTCCCTGATCGCCGCCACGTCCTCGGCCACCTGCGCCGCTTCCTCCAGCACCACGTTCACCGCGTTCAGCTCGGTCATCAGTTCGCTCACCCAGTCCGGCGTGTTCTCCCCGATGTCCTTCCCGGTGTAACTCGACGCCATCACCACCGTGTTGAAATGGTCGCTCTTCGCCACCACCCCGGCGCTCTCCCACCTGACCTCGATCACGCCCGTCCCGGCTTCCTTCGTCTCCTCCGCCGTCACGTATCCGTACAGCTTCGTCTTCTCCCCGTCGAACTCCTTCACCGTCCGCATCGGCGCCGTGTTCCCCTTCGGGTCCGTGTACAGCAGCAGCCCCACGCCGCCCTCGTACTCCTCATCCCACGCGCTCACGTCCAGCCATACCCTGTACCTCCCCGTCTCCCCCGTCTTCCCCAGGTACACCCCGCGCTTTTTCAGTTCTACATCAACCATTTGCCCGCTCCTTTCATTCCAAGAGTGAAGAGTGGAGAGTGGAGAGTGAAGATATATATTACTTCTCTTATCTAAAGGAGCGGCTTCCGGGTCCTCGTCCCTTCCGCCGCTCCTCCCGGTTATTCTTTTGCGCCGCCCTCATCGTTGCGTTCCCAACTCCCGTTGTGGTCACGGGACAGGTCATGGGACACCCCGTCACGGCTGCGCCGTGCCACCCCATGACAAGCCCCGGCCTCCTGCCGTCGGCCACCCCGTGACAATCCCCGCATCGGCGGCTTTTTCGCTCTCAGACCATTCCAAAACTTCACTCTTCACTCTTCACTCTTCACTCTGGTCCGTCCTCTTCACTCTGCGCTCCGCGCCTTGCGCGCCTCAGTCCAGCTTCTTGCTGTCCTCTTTAAACTTCCGCTCCAGCGTCATCAGCTGCTCCGCGGTCGCCTGATCCCGCCTGAAGCTCTCCTCCAGCACCTGGGCGATGTACTCCGGCACCTCGACCTCCACGCCCCTGGGCACGATGAACCGATGTCCGTTCACCGCCACGAACACGGGATCCTTGTACATCCCGTTGTCCTTGAACAGCTTCACCTTCACCTTTTTCGCGGGCTTCGCCGCAATATGCTTTACCTTGCCCTTCTTCACCGCCCCGGCCGGCTTCTCGGCCTTCTGTGCCTGCACCTCCTGCGCGATCAGCTCACGCAGTTCGCTCATCGTCAGCGTCACCTTCGGCTCTCCGTCCTCAAGTTCCACCTGATACCCTTCCACGGGTTCCGCGGCCATCGTTTCCCAGTTCTCCGTCTCGGTCTTCTTCTTCGTCGCCATCCTTGTTCGCACCTCCTTTGATCGCTCGTTACACTCGCTCAAGAGTGAAGAGTGAAGAGTTGAGAGTGAAGATAAATAATGGTTTATGATTGAACACCATAGGTCCCGTTCTTCTCAGACCAATCCAAAACTCCACTCTTCACTCTTCACTCTCCACTCTCCGTTACTCTCCACTCTTCACTCTTCACTCTCCACTCTCCGTTACTCTCCACTCTTCACTCTTCACTCTCCACTCTCCGTTACTCTCCACTCTTCACTCTCCACTCTCCACTCTCGTTAATTGGCCTGCGCCGTCCCGCTGAAGTGTCCGGCGCTCTCGATGCGCACCATGTTCTGTTCCTTCAGGCGGATCGCGGTCTTGGTGGCCTTCCAGCCGGCCGTGCACCTCTGGTTCAGGGGATCGTCGCCGCTGCCCAGGGGCTTCACGATGTGCTCAAGGCCCAGCCCGGTGGCATAGGTGGTCGCGTATGCGTCCTTGCCCAGCACCATGGTCAGGAACACCGCGGTGGTGGTCACGCCGCTGTCGTCGCCGCTGTCGCCGCCGCCTTCGGCGGGCGGATCCGCGTTCACTTCGCTGCCGGCGCTGGTCACGGTCACGATCTTCGCCTCGGTGCTCTTCACAAACCGCACGTTCCCGATCATGCCGATCTCGCCGCGGTACAGTTCGCCGGGCTGCGCGTACTTGTGCCATTCGATGAACTCAGGGCTCCGCATCAGGTCATAAGCGGCGTACGGGTGAATGATCGCCACATAGCTGCCGTTGATGGGTTCGGCCAGGTTCGCTTCCAGCATCGCCTGCGCCCGCATGATCACGTCGGGGGTCAGGATGCACTTGTCGTTCAGATCGTCGCGTTCGGTGATCTCGGTGATGGTGTCCCCGTCCACTTCAGGCGCGTACAGCACGTTCGTGCCGGCGGTGATCACGTCGCGGGTGATGGTGTCAAGGCTCCGGCCCGCCTGGCTGCCCATCGCCTTGGTGGCCTGTACCAGGATGGGATCGATCGCCGTCATGTTCAGCACGTCGCTCATGGTCACATAGTCGCCGTACTGGCTGATGGTGGCGGTCTTCACGCCCATCGTCAGGTTGTTTCCGTCAGGGGTCACGCCTTCGGTCAGGGCCGTGGTGTTCTTGTCCAGCACGTCGAAATACCGCACCTCCACGGTCTTGCCGCCGTGCTCCGGAATGTTGATTTCGGTTCCGAACTGGTCGTGCACCAGGTACGGCTCCGCGTTGTCGATCAGCGTGTCATGATAGTAGGTCTTGTTCTCGTTGCTCAGGCCTTCGCTGCCCGTGGTGTTGGTGTTCGGATTCGCAAACCTCTGCAGCTCCAGCATCCATTTCCTCGCTTCGCTCATTTCGCTTCGCTCCTTTCGGTCGCTGTGCTCAAGAGTGGAGAGTGAAGAGTGAAGAGTGGAGATATATTTTACTCCTCTCTTTTCCCCCTCGCTTTCCTGCTCCCGGCTTGTTGTCTCAGTCTCTTGACATCTGTTTGTTCCGCGGGGTACATTGAATCATCACAGTACGGAGGATACCGTCATGGAAAACAGTGTCGCCTATGAGAAAAGCAAACGTTTCGCCATTCGCATCGTCCGCCTTTACAGGCATCTTGTGGAACGGGATGAATATGTCCTTGCAAAACAGCTCCTGCGTTCCGGTACCAGCATCGGCGCCAACCTGGCTGAGTCTGTCCGCGCCATCAGCCGCAATGACTTTCTCGCCAAGGTTTACATCGCCCTCAAGGAATGTTCCGAGACCGAATACTGGCTTGATCTCCTTCACGATACCGGCTCCCTCACTGACGCAGAATACGCCAGCATCCACGCCGACTGCCTTGACCTTCTTCACATACTCTCAGCCACCACAAAGACCATGACAAAAGGGCAGACTTCAGAGTAATCCAAAACTTCACTCTTCACTCTCCACTCTTCACTCTTAACCAAAGGTGATCGTCTTGCCTCGCGCTACCTGCCGCGCGATCTCCTCCCTGTCAGCTTTGGTCAATTTCGTCACATCCGATTTAGTGACTACGCCTGCCGCGCCGGTCGCCGCCCCTTCCATGGGCCTCGCCCCGCGCGCCTGGATGTTCCTCGCGGTCACCGCCTGCGCCTGCGCCGTCGCGTACTGCATCGCGCCCCGCATCATGTCGTCCATGTGGATCACTTCGTACGCGTGCTTCATCGTCACGCCATTCTTAAGAAGCCCCACAAAGTCCTTGTTCCTCAGCTCCGCGCCCAGGTCGAACTGCGGATACACGCCCTTCAGCGCCTTCTCCTCCGCCTCCCACCCCTGGATCCGTGCCTGCACCTGCGCTTCCCGCTGCCTCGCTTCGTTCATCCGGCGGTACTGCTCGTTCTCCTGCACCGCCGCGTTGTACTTCTTGTACTGCTCAATGGTCATACCGGCCTTGTCCGCCTGCTCCGCCAGGAATTTCTGGTCCTGGTCGATCGCCGCGCTGATCCCGTCGATGTCTCCCGGATCCAGCCCGTATCTCCCGGCCACCTTCCCCATCAAAGCCGCGTACTTCCCGTTCTGCTCCTCCAGCCCCTTGGTCTTCGCGAACCTCTTGTCGATGATCCCCTGGACCTGCTTCTGGAACTGCTCCCGGTATTCCCCGTTGATCAGCTTCTGCCATTCCGCTTCCCGGTTCACCGGCGCCGCCGGCGTCTCCGCCGCCGCTCCTTCTCCCGTTCCGCTTGCCTGTGTTCCCTGCGCGGCGTCCGCAGTCCCCTGCGCGGCTCCCGGCTGTATCCCGTAAACAACCTTCGCCCCGCTCTCCGCCCGCCGGGGCGCGGCGTCCGCCCCTGTTGCGCCCGTTCCCGCAGCTCCCTCAGCTCCTCCTCCGGTCCCCGCCGCCGTCGCTCCCGCCGCGGCTTCCGCCCCTCCGGCCTCGCTGAATCTCTGCAGGTCAATTTCCCATCTCTTCATTCCATCCATGTCCTTTCAACAAGTCGTGCGCATATTGCGCATATTCCGCACACAACGTGCGTAATATTACGTTAACATGGGACACAGCAAAAATCCACCAAACAAAAAACAGCCCCGGAAAGCCCAAAACACGGGCAATCGGGGGCTGTTTTAACGCTGAGACCGGCAACGTTCCGGGTGTTCTGATCCTTCCAGTTTCCTTTCAGAACACGGTCTTACTCTTCATCCCGGATCGTATCCAAAGCGTGATTGATCTTCTTTTCATCCTGTTTGTCCAGCCAGTGGCTTGAAAGCCAGACAAAGGCATAGACAATAAAGAAGACAATGCTGACGCTTACACAGCTTTCCGGGTCCGTATACCACCCGAAAAGCCGACCGGCGGCGATCACGATGGCGTAAAGGGACAGGCAGTGGAGGGATACCCTGATTATGAATTTTTTTCTGTCCCACTGATCCGCATCCCGCAGCAACACGGTCGGCAAAGCGCATAAAACGCCGGTCAGTACGATGGTGATGGGATGATACCACAGCAGGATGATATCGTTCCCGGCGAAATGCTGTATAACCGCGTTGACCCCGTTCAGAAAAAGGATGCCTGTGGAAATGGCCATACTCTGAACAAAGAGTTTTTTTGCAATGTTCACTGTATCCCGAGCCTCCTTTTGATCTCCCTGACGTAGCTTCTGGAAATGATCACGCGCTCCCCGTTCAGAAGAACGGCAACCATTCTTCCGCCGGGTTCCGCGCTGACATTCCGGATTTTACGAAGATTTACGATCATGGATTTGGAAATGCGCACATGGTACATCCCAAGCTTTTGTTCCAGTTCATACAGACGGTCCCGGCTTTCATAGCATCCGTCCCTGGTATAGACGAAGGTCCGCTTGTCCACGGACTCGATATAATAGATCTGCGTCAGCTTGCAGAAAAAGGTGCTCCTGTCCCGGACGACAGCGATGCCGCCGGAGCCGTTTTCAAGGAGATCAATGGCGCTGAGGATATCCGCGGTTTTCTCTGCGGCGCGGATCAGCGCCTGTTCTTTTTCCTTTTCGTCCACCTGTTCGAACCGGACACGCATGATGATCTTCCCCTTTGCCGTTCATTGATGATCCTTTGCGACGATTATACCACAATCATCGTCCGGTTTGGGTCTTGAGAACCATCCGCGGAAGATTCCGCCCTGAAAAACGGAAATGATCGTAAAGAAGATATCCGCAAAAAGGATGAAAACGAAGGACGGCAGCATGACGCGCGTATACCGTTTCCCCGCGTTCGTACCCCTGCCGATATGCGCCGCCAGACGGGCGGTGAAAAAAATGATCCCGCAGCAGAGGAGCAGCAGTTCGCCGACGCTGATCCCGAAGGACCAAACCGGCTCCAGGACGTTCAGGCCCTGAACGGCGTTCAGCAGCATATTCACAAGCGTCAGCCCGAACATCACGGGCATCATGATCCGCTCCACGTTCAGCATGACTCCGCCGCCGATCCCGACGCCGCCGCACCATTCCAGTCCGCTTCTCGCGCAGAAGTTTTCCATTACCTGCATCAGGGGCTCGTTCTGCCTTCCCTCGATGAAGCCGTTGTTGGCGATGGCGTAAACCTTCATCCGCAGGCCTTTTTCCCCGCAGAACGCTTCCGCTTCCTTCAGGAAGGACAGCACATGCGACGGAACGCCGTCGACATACAGCGGAAGAACGAAAACGACTTTTCCTGAGGTCACCATCGCCTGAAGGATCCTTTCGCGGTCCGCGGGCGTCCGCAGGCACAGGTATTCCTTCTCGCCCCGGATCATCAGTCCGGCGCATCTCATGATAAAGCCCGAAACGCTCAGCTTTTTTTTCGGGCTGCAGTTGATCAGCAATGTCTTTTCCATCACGCCATTCCTCCCGCTTCTTCCGCGTCCGCGCAAAACGAGACGCTGTGTTCCCTGAATCCCATGTTGACCGCGTTCCTCCCGGCCGTCAGCCGCCATGTTCTTTTTTCCGCTTCGGTGATATCCCCGTAAACGATGAACCGCAGGCTGTTCCGTTTCCCGTAACGGAGCGTATGATGCATCTGCCCTCCCCGGTATGTGCTGAGCGGCGTGGAGCTTCCGATGCTTCTGTCCAGCAGGTTCTTGACCGCGGGGCTGCAGCCTCCGTACAGGTTTTCGGTAATGACGGTCAGGTCATCGCTCTCTCCCAGAACCCGGCAGACCCGGTACAGCGCGTCCTTCATTTCACAGGCGGCGGGGTGCTTTGTCCAGCATTTGAAGCATCCCCGGCAAGGGGCGTACCGGCCGTCCGCGCAGACCACCCGATCCGCGGCGGCAAGCAGCCTTTCGCTCTGTTCTTTTCCGAAATCGTGGATGATGGTTTTCATACTGTCCCTCCGTACAAAAAAATCGGATCTGTAAAAAGACGGCCCTCATGATGTTTGAGCGTCGGCGGGGCGGGGAAAAGCCTCCCGCTCATTCATCGGTTCCCCTCGCGTCCGCAGTACAAATCATACCGTAATCCGCCGGAAGGTCAACGCTTCCGCTCCCAGGATGCACTCAGAGGCCTCCAAGATGCATCCGGGCATAAAAAAAGCCCTTCACAGGGGAATCTGTGAAGGACATGAAATTCGGCGGCCGTGTTTCTTAAAAGGGATATCCGCTCACGCAAAAGCCCGTCATTTTTCCGCAGCATTCCCGGTTCGGACTCTCTGCAAACGGAAGACCCCCGTTATTCCACCGCCGTTTCTTCCGCCCCGTCTCCGCAGAAACGGCGGATAACCAGCGGCCAGAGGGCGACGGCAAAGAAGAGCATAATGAACCGGGCCGCGAAATTGCCCCAGTGCTTTCCCAGAAGGGGAATGACCGTGCCCGCGGCGAAATAGTACTTCCATCCGTGTAACTGTTCAGTCGTGTGTGAAGGAGAACAAACGTATGGCAGCAGCGGGGAGGTATCGGAGGGATCTCCCTCCGATTATGATCCGTTTAAGCTTCAT
>CADANQ010000064.1 GCA_902789365.1 uncultured Eubacteriales bacterium | reverse complement strand
CACCGATCCTGCGGGAACGGTTCGGGGTGTCGTTCCGCTTCACCGTACATGCCGCTGAAGCGGATCATAATCGGAGGGAGATCCCTCCGATACCTCCCCACTGTTGCCATACGTCCGTTCTCCTTCGCACTCGACTGAACGGTTACATCAATAGACGGTAAACATTTCCCGGATCAGGTCCGTGTCCGCGGTCCTCGTCAGCGCCAGGCGCAGGAGGATGGCGGCCTTCTGGGGGGAAAGGTTGTCGGCGGCGACGGTGTTTTCGCACAAAAGGTTGTCCGGGATGATGATGCCGTCGTCGATCCGTGAGGAGACGACCACCGGGATGGAAAGCTCCCCGATCGCCTGCTTGTAGCTTTCGCTGAATTCCCCGGCCCCCGCGCCGGCAATCACGACGCCCCGTGAACGGGATGCGGCGAACCGGAGGAGCTCCGGGTCCGCGTCCACCGCGAAATAGAGTATGGACACCTTCGGCAGCGCTGTCAGGCCGGAAATATCGAATTCGGTGTCGACGGTGTGGCGTTTGCCGGGGGTCTCATACATATACACCCTGCCGTCCCGCACCACGCCGATGGCACCCATCTCGCCGGCGGCGATGGCCGTGACATGGTAAGTGCTGGTCTTGGTGACGGAGCGGGCGGAATAAATACGGTCCGAAAAGACCACCAGGACGCCCTTGCCCGCCGCCGCGTCGGAGACGGCGACACACACCGCCTGGTACAGGTTCATGGGCCCGTCCGCCGATATGGAGGTGGAGGGCCGCATGGAGCCCGTCAGCACCACGGGCTTTGAGGTTTTTACCGTCAGGTTCAGGAAGTAGGCCGTTTCCTCCAGGGTGTCGGTGCCGTGGGTGATCACGAACCCGGCCGTGTCCCCGTCCTGCGCCATGACGTTGATGGTCTGCGCCAGTTTGAGCCAGATGGCGTCGGTGATGTCGTCGGAATTGAGGTTGCAAACCTGCACCGTCCGGATGTCCGCCACCTTCGCTGCCTCCGGGACGCTCCGGAGCAGGATATCGGCGGTGAGGCTGCCGGACCGGTATCCGGCGGTCCTGGACGATTCTCCCACGCCGGCGATGGTCCCGCCGGTGGCGAGGATTACGACCTTTTTCCGCACGGGATCACCTCCTTGATGACGGAACGGAAATAAAAGAACTGTGAAGAACGGGCCGGCGGGCCCGATTCTTCACAGCTCATATGGATCGGATCAGTTGTCTTCGTCAGAATCGTCCCCGTCGTCCCCGTCTTCCAGTTCATCCTCGGGGGTTTCGGGGAACAGCGGCTTGTGGCAGCTGGGGCACAGGTAATCCTCGTCGAAGTCGAAATCGTCGATTGAAAAGGACATCGCGCTTCCGCAGTGCGGGCAGGAATACTCCACCGTGCGGTCGTCTTCGTCTTCGTCGTCCTCGTCCTCGTCTTCTTCCTGGCCGTCGAAGAAAGCTTCTTCAAGGTCGCTCAGGTCGTTGTCGATGCTTTCCACGTAATCGTCCAGTTCCTCGTGGTCCTTGCGGAGGGCGGAAAGCTCGGCGGCCATTTTATAGACGATATCGGCCAGCTTGGAAATGACTTTGCCTTCTTTGCTGTCCAGGTCCAGTCCGCAGCCTTCGATGAGGCCCAGAAGCCTGGCAGCGTCTTCAGACAGATTGCTCATATTATTCTCCTGTAAGAGAGTCGGGCCGGCACGGCCCGCCATGCGGCGCGGCCGCAGGTTTAATCAGGCGCGGGACAGGTACTCGCCGTTGCGGGTGTCGATCTTGATGACGTCGCCGATGTTGATGAACAGGGGGACCATCAGCTCGTAACCGGTTTCGCAGGTGGCGGGCTTGAAGGTGTTGGAAGCGGTGTCGCCCTTGAAGCCGGGTTCGGTCTTGGTGACCTCCAGCTCCACAAAGTTGGGCGCTTCCACGCTGAAGGGCTGACCCTTGAAGTAGCGGATGGTCACGTTGGTGTTTTCCTTCACGAAAACGATGGCGTCTTCCACCGCGTCCTTGCCCAGGGGCATCTGCTCATAGGTTTCGGGATCCATGAAATAGTACAGGTCCCCGTCGTTGTACAGGTACTGCATTTCCTTGGTCTCGATGATGGCGCGGGGCATTTTGTCGGTGGGATTGAAGGTGCGTTCCACCACCGCGCCGGTCATGACGTTCTTGATCTTGGTGCGGACGAAGGCCGCGCCTTTTCCGGGCTTCACATGCTGGAAGTCAACGATGTTCCAAACGCCGCCGTCCCATTCGATGGTGATGCCTTTTTTGAAATCTCCCGCCGTAATCATGCTTTGAATTCCTCCGTTTGCTTTATAGAGTATGTATCACAATAGGCCCGTCTCAGACGCCGCCTATGGCTTATGATGTTACAGGACAATCAGTTCCCTGGACGCCGGAACCAGGCTTTCATAGCCCGTTTCGGTGATGACGCAGGTGTCCTCGATCCTGACGCCCCCCAGGCCCGGCAGATAGACGCCGGGTTCCACCGTCACGATATGCCCCGGGCACAGGATATCCTCGCTTGCCGCGGAAAGCCTGGGATTTTCGTGGATGTCGATCCCGACGCCGTGGCCCAGGCTGTGGCCGAAGCGTCCCCGGTATCCGGCGCCGTCGATGATGTCCCGGGCGTGGGCGTCCACGCTTTTGCATTCGACGCCGGGAACCAGCATTTTTTTGCATTCCGTGTGGGCGCGAAGCACGGTGTCGTAAATCCGGCGCATCTCGGCGGAGGGTTCGCCGAAGGCGATCGTCCGGGTCATGTCCGCGTCGTAGCCGCGGTACCTGGCGCCGAAGTCCAGGGTGAGCATCTCGCCCCGGGCGACGGGACGGTCCGACGGCACCGCGTGGGGAAGGGATCCGTTGGGGCCGGAGGCGGAGATGGTGTCGAAGGCGAGCCCCTCGCTGCCCAGCTCCATCATTTTGTAGTCCAGGTGCAGCTGGATCTGTTTTTCCGTCATGCCCGCTTTGGCGAAGGAGAGCAGGTCTTCAAAGGCCTCGCAGGAAATGGCGCAGGCCCTGCGGATGCAGGCGATCTCTTCCTCGTCCTTGACCGCGCGCATTTTTTCCGGTACGCCGGCCAGGGACTGGAGCTGGGCGCCGGCCATGACTTCCTTCAGGTGTTCGCACATCCGGACGGTGACGTGATCGTCCTCGATGTACACCCGTTCCGTCCCGGCGGATGAAAACATCCGCCACGCGATGGCGGCGTGGTCCGCGCCCTTGCGCACCATCTCGACGGGGATGCCGGGGGCCTGCCTGCCCGCCTGCTCGGTGTAGCGGAAATCGGTGACGATCAGCGCGTCCCCGGGGGTGACCGCCAGAATGCCTTCGCCGGTGAAGCCGGTCAGGTAGTACAGGTTGGAAGGCTTGGTGATGTACGCGCCTTCGCCGTCCTTCAATCCCGCTTCACGCACGAACGCGGCAATCCTGTTCAAATGCAACACCTCCGCATACGATAGACACTTTATTTTAGCACACCGCGGCGCATATTTCCATAGCTAACCGGAAAAAACGCCGGGAAAGAACACGGAAAACAGCGAAAAACGGGACAGATCAGGGATGAAAGGCCACGATAACCGGCAAAACCGCGCCGATCAGGTCGTCCGACGCCGGAAGGGCGCCGGCGGGAACGTTCCCCGAAACGATCGTGTATTCCATAAAGCCGCCGTTTGCCTCAAGATACAGGACCACCGTGCGGAAGGCCGTGCCGTCCGGTGAGGCCGTATCCCTGACATAGCAGGGATGGCTGCCGCTTTCGTCCGCCCACCGCAGCGATATGCCTCCGGGGGCTCCGGGCTCGGCCAGGGCGGCGGCCGTAACGACGGCCGCCGGGCCGCCCTCCGCCGCGGGGGTATAGGTGCGGCTGAAGCTGTCCTCCGTTTGGGATGTAAGGACAAACCCGTCGGGTTCGGTCCACGTGCCGATCACCGCGCCGTGAAGCAGCACCGGGGTCCCGCTTCCGCCGGTTTCCCCGGAGGCGGCCAGGGCCTGTTTTTCGGCCGACAGGGTGTTGAAGGATTCCAGCAGGGAATCGTATTCGGCCTGCGTCGCCATCAGCTGCGCCTGCAGGGTCCTGCCCTTTTCCTCAAGGGAGGCGATCTCCCCGGTCAGGGCGGATACCCGCTCCTCCAGCAGCGTCTTTTCGGAGGTCATGGCGTCAAGGCCGGCCTGCAGATCGTCCCTTTCGGCGACCGCCGCCTCGGCCATCGCGGCCAGGCTGTCCTTTTCGGAGGCGAGGGCGGCGATCCTGTTGTTCAGGTCCGTCTTTTCCGCGGAAAGCGTCTCCACTTTTGCTTCAAGATCGGCTTTTGCGGCCTCGGCTTCCGCCACTTTATCTGTAATTAAGGCTTTTTCGGCTTCTAAAGTCTCCATTTTGCTTTCAAGATCGGCTTTTGCGGCTTCAGCCTCCGCCTTTTTCGCCTCAAGCTCCGCCCGCGCGGCGTCAAGCTGCGCGATTTTGTCCTCCAGGACGGCCTTTTCCTTTTCGGTGGCGTCCGCCTTGTCCTTCAGCGCCGCGTGCTCCTCCTCCAGCGCCGCCACCCTGGCTTCCAGATTGGCTTTTTCCTCCTCAACTGCCGCCGCTTTTTCCTCAAGACCGGCCATGACCGCGGATATCTCCGCCGCCTTCCTCTCCAGGTCGGCTTTTTCGGTTTCGGCCGCCGCCAGCTTATCTTCCAGCGCCGCCTTATCCGCGCCCGCGGCCGTCAGCTTATCTTCCAGGGCGGCCTTCTCGGCCTCGGCCGCCGCCAGTTTATCTTCCAGCGCGGCTTTTTCGGCTTCCGCGGCCGTCACGGTTTGCTCCAGCGCGGCCTTCTGGTCTTCCGCGGCCTTCAGTTTTTCCTCCAGGGCCGCTTTTTCGGCCTCGGCTGCGGCGGCTTTTCCCTCCAGCGCGACCTTGTCTGTGTTGATAATCTCCACTTTTTGCTCAAGATCGGCCTTTTCGGCTTCGATAGACGCTATTTTTGCCTCAAGATCGGCCTTTTCCGCATCCGAATCCGCCACTTTGGTTTCGAGAATGGTTTTTTCGGCTTCCGAAGCCGACAGCTTTCCCTTCAGCTCCGCCATGGCGCTCTCGGCCTCGGCGACCTTTTCCTCCAGTTCGGCCTTCGCGCTTTCGGCGGCGGCCGCCTTTTCTTCCAGCCGGGTTTTTTCGGCGTTCAGCGCTTCCACGGCGGCGAGCAGACTGTTTTTTTCCTTTTCCGCCGCGGCGGCCTTGGCTTCCAGGGCCTGTTTTTCGGTTTCGGCGGCGTTCACCTTTTCGGCCAGGTCGGTTTTTTCCGCTTCGATATCCATGATTCTGCCGTTCAGGCTGTCCCGCTCCGTTTCGGCGGCTTCCGCCCGCCGGAGAAGCTCGGCGTTTTCCGCCTCGGCTTTTTCGGCCCTTTCGGCGAGAGCGGCGTTTTCCGCCTCGGCTTTTTCGGCCCTTTCGGCGAGGGCGGCCTTTTCGCCTTCAGCTTTTTCGGCCTTTTCCAGGAGGGCGGCCTTTTCGCCTTCGGCTTTTTCGGCCCTTTCCAGGAGATCGGCTTTTTCGATCTCGGCCATTTCCGCCCTTGCGGCCAGGGCGGCGTTTTCGCCCTCGGCGGTCTCCGCCCTGACGACGAGGGCGGCGTTTTCGCTTTCGACGGCCTCGGCCCTGGCGATGAGGGCGTCCCTTTCCCCGGTCAGGGCGGCGACGCTCGCGTTCAGGCTTTCAATGTCCGCGGTCAGCGAATTCTCCCTTGCCAGCAGGCTGTCGCGTTCCGCGGTAAGGTCGTCCACCTGCTTTGTGAGGGAGTCAAGCTGGGCCTGAAGGGCCGCGAGCTCCTCGTCCGTTTCCCGGGCCCGCGCCTGGGTCTCTTCCCTGTAGCGGTCGATGTACTGCTGCTGGTTTTTGTTGTGGCCGATCAGGACGCCGGCCATGATGGCGACGGCGAAAAACAGAATGAGAAGCCAGATCCAGCTTCTTTTCATACCCTTGATCCTCCCTTCCGGGTCCCGTTGCGCATATTTGCGTAAAGACGGCGCATCCAGCCGTCCAGGTTGGTCTTTGCGGAGATTTCCGCCTTCTCCGCGCCGGCTTCAAGGAGCACGGCGGAAAGAATGCACAGCCCGTGGACGATGTGTTCGGCCTTGGAGACGGGCAGCCCGGGAACGCGGCGGCGGTCTTCGACGGTCATGTCGGCCAGGTCCTCCGCAAGGTCGAGGGCGCGCTGCGGCGTTACCGAAGGGTCCTCCGGGAAACGGACCGCCAGCATATCATGGGCCGCCGTCCCCGTACCGCCAAGAAGCACCAGGCGGCCGGCGCCGCGCATGAGGGCGCCGGCCTCTTTTCGGACCATGGCCCGCAGCTTATCCACCAGCGGGGGCACGCCGGAGCGGGAAGCGATGGGAAAGCTTCTGAGCATTCTCGAAGCGCCGGCCTGAAGGCTGACCGCGCTTTCGGCTTCATCCCTTCCCAGGATGATTTCGGTGCTGCCCCCGCCGATATCCGCCGCCAAGGTGTCCGTTCCGTCCGCGACCGCGGCAAAGGCGAGTGCGGCCTCCTCTTCGCCGGACATGACATAAAGCGAAAGCCCCGTGCGCTCCGTCAGCCGGCGGGCAAACAAATCCCGGTTCGAGGCGTCGCGGGTGGCCGACGTGGCGTACAGGTCGATCTCGTCGGCGGCGCAGCCCACGGCCAGGGCGGCGTTTTTAAGCCGCAGGACGGCCTCGGCCGTTCGGTCCATGGCCCCGTCGGACAAAACGCCGTTCGTCAGGCCCATGAAAAGCTTGGTGTCCTCCCTCAGGCGCAGAAGCGGCAGGGGTCCCGGGCCGTCCATGGAGACCGCCAGCATGCGGGTGGAGTTGGAGCCGATGGCGATGGCCGCGCGGATCATGGCGTTTCCTCCAAAGTGACCTCGTGGGTGGCGTATAGGCTGTCGATGTTGCTGACCCTGAAGAGAATCTCGCCAGGCATCAGATAGCCGTAATCCTCCCGGGCCACCTGCATGATATAGGCGTCGGTCTCGCTCCTGTTCAGTTCCCCCTGCAGGGAGCTTTTGACGGACTCCAGCTGGATCTGCTCCATCCGCAGGGCCTTATGCTCGGCCTCGAGGGCGGCGAGACGGGCGTTGAAATGGTTGTTCAGCACCAGCGTAATGGCCACGATCGCCGCGACGGCGACGGAAAGATCGAACAAACGGAACCTTTTTTTCATTTTCAGCCTCCTGACTGCCCCTGACACAGGGCCCGGATATCGTCGCAGAACCTGATCGAGAGGGCTTTGCATTCCTGCCGGACGGCGGAGGGATCGATCCCCTGACGGCTGCTTTCATTCAGGAATTCGTTGAGGCCGGCGCACAGGAACAGGGCGTATCTCCTTGAATCGCCCGCGCCGAGGGCGCCCGGAAGCAGCTCCTGAAGGCGATGGGTCACGGCGAGAACGATCTGGTCGTACAGCACTTTTTTCAGGTACTCGCTGTCCTTGGGCGACAGGGAGGACAACAGCTCCCTGTTGCGGTCAAAGCTGTCCAGGATGGTGTCCACGGTGTTTTCGACGGTCCGGCGGGGAAGCCCATCGGGGTTGTTTTGGCGCTGCAGCTGGTCGTAATTCTCCGTGGCGTCCTGCAGGATGTCCCGCACCATCTCGTTGGCCAGGTCGTATTTGTCGTTGTAATGGGCGTAAAAGGTGATGCGGCTGGTCTCCGCGTCCTTGCACAGCTCGGTCACGGTGATGGAGGAGAGGGACTTCCTGCGCAGCAGGCGTCTTAATGTGTTTTTCAGGTTGCGTTTGGTTTTGGAGATCCTTTTATCCATAAATCCCTTGTCCGTATCAATGGCGTCCGAAACGGGCGCGTGTATGTGATCCGCTTAAAGGATAACGCAAAGTAAACCGATTGTCAAAGCAAAACCGGTCCCTCCGCATCGCCGCGGCCGCTCATGGCCAGGGCAATCTGTTTGCGGGAGGCGTTCAGGCTGTCGCATTCCAGAACGACGCTCCCGCCGTACATGACCAGGACACGGTCGCATATGGCCATGGCCTCGTCCACCTGGTCCGTCAGGTACAGTATTCCCGTTCGGTCCGTCTTTTCCTCCTCCAGGCAGCGGCGGACAAAACGAAGCCTGTCCGGGGTCAGCCCCTCGCCGGGGTGGGAGAGGAGCAGCACGCTGCCGGAGCGGTCCAGCTCCGGGGCCTCCAGAAGCATCCTCACGGCCGCCTCGTCCAGGCACGAAAGGGGGGTGTTCTCTTCCGCCCCGACGGGGTATTCCTTCAGGATGAACCGGGTATAGGCCTTCAGCCGGTCCCTGCGGAGCACGCCGTGCACAAAAAGGGACGAAAACCGCGAGCACTGCATCGCCAGGGAATCCATGACGGTCACATCGGGCATCAATTCGAACGGCGCGGGGGAGGGCGGGGGGATGTAGCGGACGCTTCGGTGGATCAGGGGATAGTCGTAGCGCCTCAGGATGTTCCCGTTCAGGCGGACGCGTCCCCCCGCGGGCTTTTCCAGCCCGGCCAGGATGCGGAGCAGCCGTTCGCCGCCCTCGCCCTTCATGGCGCACAGGCCGGTGATTTCGCCCTCGCGAATCTCAAACGAGACGCCGCGCAGCGGAGCCCGGTCCCGTTTTCGGCGGGCGGAAAGGCCGCGGACCTCCAGGACCACGCCGCCGGGAATGGCCTCACGCAGGTTTTCCCGCGTTCGTCCGCCGAGGCCGAGGATCTCCTCCAGAAAACGGATGTCCGCCTCGTCGGACAGGCCGTCGAAAACCGCTCCCCCGTCCGTTACCGCCGTAAGACGCGTGCCCGCGCGGGCGTGGCGCGGCCGGCGGGTGAGGATCACCACGCAGCAGCCCGTCCGCGCCAGACGGTCCACGGACCGGGCCGCGGCGTCCAGGGCGGCGGGAGAAATATCCCTCATCGGGTCCTCAAGCGCCAGCAGCCGGTCCCCCCGGACGGCGGATAAAAAAAGCTGCAGGGCCAGCTTCCCTTCCGGGGGAAGCTTCCCGGCGGGCGTGTCCGGCCTGACGCCGGGGAGGAACGCCTCAAGGAGCGCCCCGGTATCCCGGCGCAGGGGCTTCGCCCCGGGATATAGCAGCCGCGCGTGCCCCATGACGCTGATGGGATCGAATACGCCCGGGGAAAAGGCGAAACCCCGCTTCAGGGCGTCGGCGGGCGAAAGAAACGCCGCCGCCTTCCCGTCAAGCCTGAGTTCGCCCCCCGCGAGGGCTTCCCTCCCGGTAAGGACGGCGCCGATCGCCCGGAGGACGCTTTCCGTGTTCCCGAGGATCACATGGGAAGTTCCCGCGTCCAGGGTCAGGGAAAGCCCGCCCCCGCCGGACGGGAAAAACGATCCATGCGGGCCGGGCAGCGACGCCTCCCGGAGCTCCATCAGATGGTCCATGCCGCCTCCAAAGTCATTCCGCATACATGAAAAGCCGCCCGGCTCGCCGGCGCCGGCTTCCGGGATTATTTTATCATCAGGGCCCGGAATGCGCAATACGATGCGGCGGAAGGGTCCGTTTTTCTTGACGCGTCCGATGCGCCGTGATAGACTTTTACCATAAAAAAACGCCCGGCGTTCCTGCGACGGCCCGCGGGCGGATATAACGATGAAAGGACCTGATTCCATGAAAGCGCTGCTTTTCCTGATCATCCTGACCCTTCTTCCCTTTTCCTTTGCGGGCGCGGAAGCGGCCGCCGACGCGTTTGAACCGATCCGGCTGGACATCGCCGCCGGGGACGCGTCCGCGGAAGAGCCTCTGATTCTGCGCGGGGTGGATTTCGGGGACGGGGCGAAGCTCCTGCGCCTCAGGGGCGGAACCGAGAGCGAGATGTTCGTCACCATCTACCTGGACGCGATGGAAGGGCGGCCCTTCGCCAGCTCCAAGTTTATCCCCGGGTATGACCAGAGGCGCCTGAGCGTCGACGTGAAGGGCGTGCATGATCTGTATATCGTGGTCAAGGGGAGCGGCTCGCTTGTTTCCATGCAGGCCTTCGCAGGGGACAGGGAATGGGACGCGGCCCTGCGGGCGGAGCAGGGCGTCATTTACGACGACGCCGTGCCGGGCTGGGCCACGCAGACCTGCCCCCGGGGCGGAACGGTGGAAAAATTCACTTACACGGCTCACGACTGGTGCAATGAGGGACAGCCGGAGTATGAAAAGGCGGCGTACGTCTATCTGCCCTTCGGCTACGACCCCGAAAAGACCTACGGCCTGATGATCCTGTGCCACGGCATCGGCGGCTCCGAGGCGGAATGGGGCCTGCCGACGAACAACTCCATGGTCAAAAGGATCATGGACAACCTGATCGACAGCGGCGCCGTCCGCCCGTTTATCGTGGTCACGCCCAACGGCCGCGCCGGAAAAACCGACGATTACTCCTCGTTCTATCTGTTTGACCGGGAGCTGCGGGAGGATCTGCTCCCCGCCCTTCGGGAAAAATACGCGGTGGACACCGCAAACCGGGACAACTGCGCCATGGCCGGCCTTTCCATGGGCGGAATGCAGACCATCAACCTGGGCGTCGGCAAGTGCCTGGACCTGTTTTCCTGTTTCGGCGCGTTTTCCGCCGCGCCGACCTCCAACGCGGCCCCGGTCACGGCGGGCATCCTGAACGCCTCCGCGGACCTGCCCGTAAGGATGTTTTACAGTGTCTGCGGCACCGAGGACAGCGTCGCCCTTGCCAGCGCCAAAATGGCCGTTGACGGCCTTGACGGCATGACGGAGGCGCTGAACGGGGAGAACTTCGCCGTCCAGTACGTTCCCGGCGGCCACGATTTTTCGGTGTGGTATCTGGGGTTCTACAATTTCGCCATGCTGTTTGGGGGGACCGGAGCCGAGCGTCAGCCCTGAGGGCTGTTCGCCGCAGGCGAAAGCGAAGCGGAGGTCCAGTGAGCAAAGGAGCCCGGGGCACGGCAGTGCCCCGGGCGACTATTGCGAACTGAGGGGACCATATCCGTCCCGGGACAGACTGCGAAAGCAAAGCGGAGGGCGGAAGCCGCGGCGCCCGTAAAAACAGTGCGGCGCCCGTAAAAACAGTGCGGCGCCCGGAAAACTGTGCGGCATTCGTATCGGAAACGGGTGTGCCGCCATCGCTGTCCATGACGCAGGTCCCGCAAAACTGCGGGGGGAACCTCATCCGTCAGCGCCTTACGAGGGCGCTGACACCGTCCGGGGCTGCCGCCCGCCTTCCGTTGAAAACAGTCCGCCGGACTGTTTTCCGGGCGCTCCAGGCCCCCTGAGGGGAAGGCGGCGGCGAAGCCGACGGATGGGTTCCCCGTTCCGCACCCTCCCGCGTTCGTTCCGTATCTTCGCCGAAGTTCCCGTCCCTACCCGCGGCGCAGGAACGCTTCCGCGTCGGCAAACCGTTCCTCCATGACTTCCCGGCCGATTCTCCATGCCCGCTCCAGCTCCGCGGGGCGCCTTTCGATCCGCCGGACGTCCAGGGGACGGGGCGGGCGGATCACAAAAAACCTTCCCTCGGCCTCCGAGCGGTCGATGCTGTCCATCTGCCGGTTGTACATATCGGCCCTTTTGTCCAGGGCTTCGGCCAGAGCGGGGTATTTCCTCGCCATGGGCAGGATACGGGGCAGGGGGCGGCCCTTCTTTTTGCGGCAGCCCTTCGGGCGGGTCAGGACCAGGACGAGGTGGTCATAGCCCTCCTTTTCCATCACCGACAGGGGCACGGCCTCGGCGATGCCGCCGTCCAGGTACACGCGTCCGCCGATTTCCACCGGGCGGGATACGAAGGGCAGCGACGCCGAAGCCCGCAGCCACAGCATGTCTTCTTCGCCGCCGTCGGCGCACAGATGATACGCGATGCCGCCGGTTGAAATGTCCGTGGCCCCGGCGTAAAAGGCCATGGGATTTTTTCGGAAGGCCTCCGTGTCGAAGGGGTCCAGGTTCCGGGGCAGCTCCCGGTAGCAGAAATCCGCGCCGAACAGATCCCCCGTACCGATCAGGGAACGCAGGCTCATATAGCGCGGGTCGCGGATGTACTTCATGTTATATCTCAGGGCGCGGCCGGGCTGGCGGGATTTCATGTTGCAGCCGAACACCGCCCCGGCGGAGATGCCCGCGGCCCCGTCAAACCTCAGGCCCCGCTCCATCATCACGTCCAGGACGCCGCAGGTGAACATGCCGCGCATGCCGCCGCCCTCCAGGACCAGGCCCGTTTTCATGCTTTTTTCCTCCGGCCTTCCCGCGGTCATTCCCACAGCGGCTTCAGCCCGGCTTCCTTCCGCGCCAGGTCAAAATGATACCTGACGATGCCCAGGTCCACGCCGCTGAAGGGCCCCCGGCGGTCGGAGGAGGTCACCGAACCGTCCTTTTCCAGAACGAATTCAAATTTCTGCTGGTTGATGGCCGTAGGCGCCAGCAGCGCCAGCTCCACGCCCCGCCGGAACCAGTCCGGCCCGTCCGCCGATCCGGAGGACACCTGCTCCGCAGTTTTTCCCCGGTGCGGCTTTCCCTGGGTTTTTCCGTATCCGACGGCGATCACGATGACGAGCCTCTCTCCCGGGGCGATCTCGCAGGGTACGCCCTTCGGGCTGAAGGTGCCCGCCCAGCAGGTGTTGAGCCCAAGGCTCTGGGCGGCCAGCACCGCCCTTTCGCCCCAGTAGCCGATCCTTTCCTCCAGCCCGGGGCCGTCCTTCCCGACGCAGGCGATCACGGCCGGGGCGCTTGCCAGGCCCATCGCCCGGCTGAGCAGCCGGCCGAAGGTATTCCCGGCGTCAGGCAGGAATTGCAGGCGCAGCCCTGACGCGGCGCCGCATTCTTCGATTGTTTCCTTCAGCTTTTCCGCCGTTTCGGCGTCGATCTTTTTGTCCAGGTACGCCCGTACCGAGTGCCGTGCATATACCGCCTCGATCTCCGTCACAGGGGATCACCTCCGTTTTCCGCGCGATGCGCGGGCATACCCGAAGTATAACAGCCTTCGGGCCAAAAAGAAACACCGCCGGGCCGCGGCCCGGCGGAAAACAAAAAGAAAACGGCGACGGCCGTGAAAGGAGTTCCCATGGAAGCCTGCAGGCACCGCGTGCAGTATTACGAGACCGATATGATGGGCATCGCCCACCACGCCAATTATATCCGCTGGATGGAGGAGGCCCGCGTCGATTTTATGGAGCGGATCGGCTTTCCCTACGCCGAAATGGAATCCCGAGGCGTGTTTTCCCCGGTCCGGTCCCTCCGCTGCGATTACAGGCGGCCCTGCACCTTCGGGGACGACATCGACATCACGGTGTCGGTGGAATCCTTCAACGGCGTCGTGGCCGCGCTGCGCTACCTGATGACGAACGCCGCAAGCGGCGAAACGGTATGCGAGGCTGTTTCCGAGCACTGCTTCCTGGACCGGGAGGGCCGCTTTGTCCGCCTCAAAAGGGAGATGCCGGATTTCTGCGCCAGGATGGCGGAGCTCTGCGCGGATTCGGCCCCGTGAGAGCCTGAGGGGCGGTTTCAGTCGGGCGAAGGGGAGCCCTGTTCACTTCCGGCCTTTCCCTTCCGGTTCAGCAGGACTACCGCGGCGAGGATCAGGGCGATCCCGAGGGCCGAGGGGAGGGTCAGGGGTTCGGAAAATACCAGGATGCCGACCAGCGCTGCCGCCAACGGCTCGACGGCGGCGAGAATCCCGGCCCGGCTCGCCTCCACCGTGCCCAGGCCCAGGGTGTAAAAGAGAAACGGAATCACCGCGGTGACCAGGGCGGTGAGCGCGCAGAAAAGCAGCAGCCCCGCCGTATCCGGAGCGGCGGCGAATTTCGACGCCATGTCCGCCGGGCCGCAGAGCAGAAGGGAGCCGCAGGCGGCGACAAGGAACGTGTAGGCCGTGACGGCATAGGGGGAGTATTTCCTGAGCGCGACGGTCCCCAGAATGCTGTACAGCCCGTAGCCGACGCCGGACCCGAGACCGACAAGCAGGCCGGTCAGGGTAATCTCTTCGCCGCCGGATATCCCGGAAACAAGGGCACAGCCCGCGACGGCGAGCGCCAGGGCCAGGAATTTGAGCCCGCTTGGCTTTTCGCGGAAAAAGAGCATGGACATCAGCATGATCCAGACCGGCGAGGTATATAAAAGAATCGCCGCGGCGGACAGGGACATCATGTTGATGGCCGTAAAGTAGCAGACCGTAAAAAACAGGATGCTCCCGATTCCCAGCCCCAGGAACAGCGGAATATCCCGCGGCGCGATCCTGAAAGCGGACCGGTCCTTCAGCGGCAGCAGGATACAGAAAAACAGCGCGGCCAGGGTAATCCGGATGGATACGATCTGGACCGGGGTGAATCCGAAGGCGCCGAGTCTGCGGACAAAAATGCCCATGCTGCCCCAGAAGCAGCCCGCAAGGATGATCAGAAGCGGGCCGATGTTCCGTCTGCTTTTTTTCATATACGCGGTATCTCCCGAAAAACGGATATTATAAGGCCCGCGCGGCCGCGGGCGAAGGATGAACGGGGCCGTCAGTCCAGCGTCTGCTCCCCGTACCTGAAGAGCGCCGCGTTGATCTCCCAGATGTTGTAGAACCGGCGGGAAATGAAATGGGAAACGATAACGTCGAACCGGTCGTTGGGGGACAGGGCGTAGCCCGCGCGGGCAAGGAGATCCGCCGTTTCGTCCATGCTGAGCTCCAGAGCGATGGCCAGGGCGACGGCGGTCTTTTTCTTCGGGTGATAGTTCTTTTTGCACCGGATGCCGGAAAACAGCTTCCGGTCGATGTTGGCCCGCTTGTATACGGTCACGTCGTCCAGGCCGCGCTCGTCGATCAGGCGGAAGAGCCGCCGGGTGAAGGTGTCCTCCTTCGTTCCCAGGGCCTCGTCCAGGGAGAAGGACCGCGCGCCTTGTTCGGCGGGGCGGAGGGGAAGGCCCCCGCGCGCCGCGTTCGCGCCGGCGCCGTATTCCCATCTGAGCCGGGCGGCGGCCTCCTTTTCGCCCACCAGGTCCTCCAGGTCGGAAAACAGCCGGCCGGACATTTCGAAGACGTCCCGGTCCAGGACCGCCAGGATGACCGTCATGTCATGGGACAGAAGGAACCGGCCGATTTCGGAAAAGGCGACGGAAAGGGCCTCGGCCTTCGGAAAGCCGTAAATCCCCGCGGAAATCAGCGGGAAGGCGGCGCTTTTGCATTTGAGGCTGTCCGCCAGGGCGAGGGAATTGGCGTAGCATTCGCCCAGAATCTCCCTTTCGCGGAATCCTCCACCCCGCCACTCCGGGCCCACCGTGTGGATGACGTACCGGGCGTTCAGGCAATAAGCGCCGGTGGCCGCCGCCCGGCCCGGCGGGATGGCGCCGATTTTTTTCCTTTCCGCCAGCATCTCCTCCGCCCCGGCGGCAAGGTACAGGGCCATGTCGGTCCCCCGGCCGACGACGGGCTCGGGGTTGGCCGTGTTCACGATGGCGTCGGCATGGACGCGGGTGATGTCCTCCCTGATGATCTTCAGCGGCATGATTCACCTCTCGGCCGTTTCAGCTTTGCATCCATTCCGCGAGGGCGGCGACATAGACCTGCGCCAGGAGCCGCTGGGTCTTTTCGGAGGGATGGTGGTCCGCCCCGGCGCCGTCCCGTTCCTCGTCCTTCGCGGGAAGCTTCAGGAAGCGGACGGCGCTGTCGCCGGTCTCGCGGCGCCAGGTCTCCGCGGCGTCCCTCGCCGCCTCCGTCAGGTCCTCCCCGAAGACACCCAGGGCGCAGAGGATGCGGGCATGGGGATTGTTTTTGCGCACCATGGCAAGGAATTCAATGTATTTCCGGCGGTACATTTCCTCCCGCTCCGGGATGCGCCGCGTCCAGCTCAGGTCGTTGTTGCCCAGGTTGATCACGATATAATCCGGACGGAAGCGGGAAAAGTCCCAGGGGATCTCCTGGGGCTTTTTGCCGCCGGGCATCGTCCAGTCGATCTTTCCGCACTTTTCATACACCGGGGCCATCACGTTTCCGTCGTTGATGTCCCCCTCGGTGTAGCCGCTGATCAGCCCGCAGCCGCTGATCGAGGTGAGGACCGTGTCCGCCCCCAGGGCCAGGCCCGCGAGGTACGCGTGGGATTTTGCGGCGTTTTCGGTCTCGGTGGAAAAGGTGTCTTCCGCGCTGCCGTCGATGCCGTAGCCGCAGGTGATGGAATCCCCGATGAACTCAAGCTTCAGCTTCCTTTCCGGCAGGGCCAGCGTTTCCCCGTCGGTCCGGATCTCACCGAGGGCCATCAGGCTCTGGCTGCACTCGCTCAATTTCACCAGCCGCAGGGTGTGGGTCTCCTTCCTGTCGCTTTCAAAAACCTTCACCTCGGTTTTCGGGGCGCTGAGACGGCTGTCGATCAGCTTTTCCCCGTCCAGGTAAACCGCGTACCGGGGCAGCACCCGGTCCACGGTGGTTTCCGGGCAGGTGCCGTTCCACAAAAGGACAAGGCTCAGGAAGCGGGCGTCCTTCAGGACGAAGCCGATCTCGCAGGCGGGGGAGCACATCCACAGGGTGCCCTCGCCGTCCTCGGCGAAGCGGCCCAGCGTTTTAATGTTCCGGAGCATATTTCTTTCCTCCTGAATTGCAAAATGGTTTTTTATTTTGGGAAGACCAGCGTGATGACGGTGCCGCTGTCCAGGTCGCTTTCCAGACGCACCTGGGCGCCGTGGAACTGGGCGCCGTGCTTGACGATGGACAGCCCCAGGCCCGTGCCGCCCAGCTCCCGGGAGTGGCTCTTGTCCACCCGGTAGAACCTTTCGAACACCCGGTCCTGCTTGTCCTTCGGGATGCCGATGCCGGTGTCCGCCACGCGGAGCAGGGTTCCTTCGTCGGAGGAGGCGATGGTGACCGTCACGCTGCCGCCGGGACGGTTGTATTTGACGGCGTTGTCGCACAGGTTATAGACCATTTCCCCCAGCAGCCGGCGGATGCCGTTGACGGACAGGTGCTCTCCCATCAGGCGGAGGGAGACGTTCTGCTTTTCGGCGGCGGGACGCAGGCTGTCGATGGTGTCGGAGGCCAGGTCGTACAGGTCCACGTTCTCCCAGTCGGGGGGAACGGCGTTTTCGTCCAGCTTGGACAGGCGCATGATGTCGTCCACCAGGTTGATGAGCCTTTGGGATTCCCGGTAGATGTCGCCGGAAAACTCCGGGATCTTTTCCGGGGGCACCAAGCCCTGGCTCATCAGCTCCGCAAAGCCGGAGATGGAGGTCAGCGGGGTCTTCAGTTCGTGGGAGACGTTGGCGGAAAACTCCCGCCGCATCTGCTCCCGCTGGTCCGTTTCCTCCCGGATGGTCAGGCTCTGGTCCTGGATGCGCTGCAGCAGGGGCTTCAGCTCCGGATAGGGGGTCGCCGCGGGATCGTCCAGGTCCATTTCGTTGATGGGCTTGACGATCTGCTTGGCGGCCCGGAAGGCCAGAACGATGGAGATGAGCGTCATCAGAACCAGGATGCACAAAAGCAGCGTCGCGCTGGTCAGCGTCTGCTGCACCGCGGACAGGGGCCGGCTGAGGCGCAGCACGGTGCCGTCGGCGCAGCGGATGGCGTAGTACACGGTCCTTTCCCCGACGGAACCGCTTTTGCGTACGCTGTGGCCCGTTCCGGTTTCAAAGGCGTCCCGCACCTCCGGGTCATCCTTCTGGTTGGGGATCCCTTCGCCGGTCCGGTTGTCGTACAGGACGTCGCCGTTTTCGTCGATCCAGGTGACCCGGTCGTCCCTTTCGAGGGACGCCAGATAATCGGTGCCGGCGAGCGCCAGGCCTTTTTCGGCGTACACGGCCTCCTGCCGGAGGGTCTCATAGGCCGAGTTTACGGACTGGGTGAACTGGATGCCGAAAAACATGCCGGCGCACAGGACAAGGACCACGATGCCCACGAGAAAGGTGTTCCTGAAAATCGTTTTGACCATGGCTGCGCCTCCTTTTTTTCATCGGGAGGTATCTGTTCAGTCCTGCGGACAGAACAGATACCGCGGGGGGTACCCGTACCCCCCGCGACCCCCCCGGGCGAAGAACGGAGTCCGGGGAAGGGAAAC
>CADANQ010000063.1 GCA_902789365.1 uncultured Eubacteriales bacterium | reverse complement strand
GTTTCCCTTCCCCGGACTCCGTTCTTCGCCCGGGGGGTTCGCGGGGGGTACGGGTACCCCCCGCGGTATCTGTTCTGTCCGCAGGACTGAACAGATACGGAAAAAGCAGGCTTCCCGCGTCGGCGGCAGCGTTTGCCGCCCGTTCGTCACGGCCGCGCTTCATCCGGCGCAATCCGGATATCCTCCCCGTTATAGGGGCTGAACTCGCATTCAAGCTGCCCGAACTCCGTGATCTCCTCGCCGAGGACATGAAGGCCGCTGATATGCACATGATCGATCCTGCTGTTTTCGTCATTGGACCAGATGCGGACTTTGGGCCGCCTGCCCGAAAGCACCCGGACGTTCCTTACCTCCACTGTGTCGATTGTCCCCCGGTTCAACGTGGCGGACCAGACGGATTCCGTGGTGGTAAAGTCGATCAGGTAGGGCGTCCCGTCGCCCATGCCCATTTCGGCGTCCTCCACCACGATGTTCTCAAACAGCACGTTTCTTACCAGGGCGTGGTCGCTGTTGTGGATGGAAATGACCGGCTTGTGGAAATTGTGCAGCACGGTGATATTGCTGAAGGTAATGTTTTCGATGACCTTAGCCCGGGTCTCATAACCGATCTCGCAGCTCTGGGCCAGGTCCGTCCACAGGACGCACCGGTCGAAGGTGATGCCGCGCACGTCCCCGTTATAGCCCTTCACCACCAGGCTGTCGTCCCAGGAGCGGACAAAGCAGCCCGTCACCGTGATGTTTTCACAGTTCTGGAAGGTGAAGCCGTCGCTGTTGCTGCGGGCGGAGATGATCTTCACGTTGTCGATCACGCCGTCCCTGCATTTGAGCAGGTTCACGGTCCATGCGGAAGGATCCAGGATGGTGATGTCCCGGATGGTGAAGCCGGAGCAGTTTGAAAGGTTCACCGGCACGATGGCATCCTTCCAGCGGTCATAAACGCTGCCGCACAGGACGCCGTGGCCCGCGATGGTAAAGTTCTTTCCCAGGCCGCAGTAGATCTGCCCATAGATTACGCACCCCTCGTCCAGGTAGATGATCTCGTTGCTCCTGACGGTGATGATCTGGTCCCTGTACACGCCGGGGCCGAAATACCGCACCTTCGGTGCGCCGGGATCGGGCCTGTCCCCGTCCGGCGCGTCCAGGAACAGATGAAGGGCCCCTTCGATCCCCCCGTTGTACTCCACCGTCAGATTAGCGGGGCCGTCCAGGGAAAAGCATACTTTTCCGTCCCGCACCTCGGGCTCGACGCCCAGCGACAGGGGCCGCACCAGGGCCGACCGCACCTCGGCGTTCGGGAACTCCACCTCCACCCGGTACGGCCCTTCCCTTACGGCAACGGCCACGGGCACGTACGACAGGGGCGGGTTTTCCATCCAGAAACGCTGTGTGCACACAGCGGTCTCATAAACCGTTTCCGCTTCCTCCCCGTTGATCCACACGCGGCAGGAGGGCGGCCTTTCGGTCAGCTCCCCGGCCATGGCGCAGGACGCGCACAGAATCAGGAGCAATATCACGCAAAGCGCCGGCCTTTTCATTCCGCGGTCTCCTTCCCTTCGCCGTATACCCCGGCGCGGTCTCATTCCTTTTTTCCGCGCCCGTTCAGCAGGCGGAGTACAATTCCAGAACCGCCCCGTACAGCGCCTCCGGAAGCTTCAGCATGTGCAGCTGCGCCAGGAAGCAGGCCGCGTCGTCGTTCGCCGCCGCCGCCTCCATCACCTGCCCCTTCAGGTCATAGCCGATCCGCGCGGGCAGAAGCAGCTGCCGCAAAAGGTCCTTCCGGTCAACGGGGGGGACGTCGGGCATGCTTTCCCAGCGGAGATACGCGCCTTGGGACGCGTCCGCGTCCAGCCGAAGCGCAAGCACCCGCCGTTTGCCGTCATACCGCGCCGAACAGCCGCAGCCGCTTTCGTCCGGCGCCCGCTCACCGACGCCGTATATTTCAACCGTATAGCGGCGTCCCGTCGGGATCAGGCCCGGGTTCCCCTCCGGCGGGTCGATCGTAATCCGGAGCCCGTCCCCGCATTCCATGCGGATCCGGGTCCGGACGCATTCATATGCCGGATCCTGCGGAAGCCGTCCGTTGTCCTCCGTCAGGACGGTTTCACCGTCCGCCCCGGCGAAAAAGCGGATCAGGAGGTTTTGCGGCAGGGGCACGCCGTTTGCCGGCGTCTCATCCCCGTCCATGGGCAGGATGCCTCCCGCCTTCACCAGCGCCGGAATGCTTTCAAGCGGCCGGTACATGGTCACCTTCCGCCCGCCCCGATACCTGAGGCCGGTAAAAAAATCCGTCCACAGCCCTTCCGGCAGGAACGTATCCGCCGGGGAAAGCATCGCTTCCCGGTCCATGGGCTTCGTCACCGGGCGCACGGTCATCGAGTCCCCAAGCATATACTGGCCTTTGGCATGGTAAGCCGCCCCGTCCATGGGGTAATCAAAGTACATCGGCCGCAGCGGCATTCCGCCCTGCGCGCTGAATTCGACTTCGCGGCTGTACAGCCACGGCACCAGACGGTGCCGAAGCCTCATGAAACGCCCGATCACCCCGGCCTCTTCCGGCGGGAATTTCCAGGGCTCCTTTTCCATGAAGGGGTTGTTTGAGGAGTGCAGCCGCATGACGGGTGAAAACACGCCGAACTGCACCCAGCGGACGGTCAGTTCCGGGTCGGCGGCGCCGTGCATGTGGCCCCCGATATCATGGCTCCACCGGGAGAAGGCGATGTTGGCGGCGCTGGAGGTAAAGAACGGCTGGAAATCCAGGGATGCCCAGGTAATACAGGTATCCCCGGAAAAGCCCACCGGATAGCGATGGCTGCCGGGCCCGCCGTAGCGGGACAGGATCATCGGGGGCAGGCCCCGGCGGAGAGCGTGCAGATAACGGGTGTGGTTCAGGGTGAACAGGGGATCCATGCCGGGATCACTGCTGCCGCCCTGCTGCTGCCAGTCCAGCCACCAGAAGTCGACACCCATCTCCTCCAGCGGGCGGAGCACGGTATCCTCAAAGGCCCGCTCATACTTTGGGTCCGCCGCGTCATAGGGAAAGGGAACACGCTCTTTCGGGTCCCGGCCCATGGCCTCCGCCATCCGCGGGTACATCTCCTCCGAGGCCCGCACGCCGTCCGCCGGATGATCATTGAGCGTTACCCTCAGGCCGCGGTCATGAAGCCAGGAAAGCAGCTTTTCCGGCTCCGGGAACTTCTCCCGGTCCCAGGTGTATCCCGTCCAGCCGGTTCCGTATTCGGGATCGATATCCGTCACATGCCAGTTCATATCCAGCACCGAAACTGAAAGCGGGATGCCCTCGGCCTGAAAGCGCTCCATCAGCTCCCGATAGCCTTCCTGCGTGTAGGGATAATACCGGCTCCACCAGTTGCCCAGGGCAAACCGGGGAATCGCGGGCGCCGGGCCGGACAGGCGCAGGAAGTCCCGGACGCAGCCCTTAAAATCCCGTCCGTAGCCGAAGAAATACAGGTCGGTGCCCCGGGGCCGGGCGGGCAGCAGATTGCCTTCGTCATCCATGCCCATGGAACGGCTGTCCTCCAGCACGGCATAGCCCTGCCATGAGGTCAGTCCGTCCTCCAGCGGGATCGCCCCGTCGGCCTCGTCCAGCGTCCGGGCCGTGCCGCCGAAGGTGCGTATCTTTTCCCCGTAATGCCACATGCTGCCGTACACGGCGTAGGAACCCTTCAGCGCCACCGTCAGGCCCTGGCCGGAAAAGGGCCGCCTGTCATATTTCAGGCGCAGGGCCTCCGTTTCCACGATCAGATTTCCTTCATCCTCCGACACCGTAAAGGACGGCACGGGCATTTCCCGGCACAGGACCGTCTGCGTCGCGGTATCGCGGAAATGACCGTTTTCTTCGTACTCAAGTCTCAGAAGGCGATCCGTAAGCACGGTGATGCGGAAGTCCTTCCCCCGGACGACGGCTTCCGGACGGGCCAAAGGGCGGATGTTCCAGATGTCTGTGGCTTTCATGGCGGCACCTCTTTTTGAAAAAGGGGGCTGCCGCGCGGCGCAGCAGCCCCGAAGTCATGCGGTCAACGCATCGTCAGGGATTTGTGATTATTCACCCATGTAGCGGGCATAGGCGTTCAGGTGGATCTGCACCAGGTCGGCGACGCCCATCTGGTTCAGCCTGGCGATGTAGGCGTCCCATTCCTCGTCAATGCCGCCCTCGGTGACCCAGTGGGCGTACTGCTGGGTGCAGTAGCTGATGATGTCCGGGCTCAGGAAGGCCATTTCGTCCAGCTCCTCAGCGGTGTAGGACACAACGGGGAAGGTGGGACGGACATACGCGGCGTTCACGGCGTCGTCGGACAGCTTGATTCCGTCGCCCTCGGTGGTGGGCAGGATGACCTTGGATTCAAATTCCTTATTCATATACTTGGGGCCGTGATCGCGGAAGGAGAAGGTCCAGCAGGAGGTATCCAGGTTGATGCCGGAATCGGCGGCGGGCAGCAGCACCTCGTAGGTGCCGTCCTCATGCTTCGCAATCTTTCCGTCGTCAATGGAGCCGTAATAGGTCTGCAGGGAGGCTTCGTCGGTGTAGAACTGGTCGGCCCAGGCAAGCAGTTTGCCGGGATCGGAGCAGTTTTTGGTGATAACGAACTCGTTCTTGCCATAGTTCAGGAAAGTGGGGTCGGATTCCACATAGCGGTTGCCGTCGGGGCCGACAACGGCCTCCAGCACCACGTAATCCTTGGCGTTGCCAAGCAGCTCGGAGTCGGCGGTCCAGGCGAACACGATGCCGGTGCGGGGGCCGGCGGTGGTGTCCTGCACCTTGGCGCGGACCATGTCGGAGGTCTGGGTGAAGTACTCGGGATCCAGGGCGCCCCTCACATACAGGTCATGAGCCCATTTGACGGCTTCCTTATAGTTGTCGCTCATGGGGACAAAGTAGGGCTGGCCGTCGGCGTTGATGCCCATGAAGTTGCCGGCGCGGCTGGCCTGCACGCCGAAGGGCAGCAGCAGGTTGTTCAGGTCAAAGGCCAGGGAGGAGGAAGCGATGTAGCCGTAGCGGCCCTCGCCGGACTGGGAGAAGGCGACCAGGGTATCGGCCAGCTCGGTATAGGTGGTGGGCATGGGCAGTCCCAGCTCCTCCAGCCATACCTTGTTGATGTACATTTCGTTGGCGGTGGCGGGGCGCATGGGCAGCTTCTTGGGCAGGCTCCAGATATGGCCTTCGGCGTCGGTGCACAGGGCCTTCATGGAGGGATCCTTTTCGAAGATCGCGGTCAGGTTCGGCATATACTGGGGGATCAGTTCGCTCAGCTCCACGAAATATTCGGTATTGGGGATGATGTCGGCGTCGGTCAGGGAGATGGAGCCGAAGAAGGCGTCGGGCAGGGCGCTGAGGCCGCTGGCCAGCATCAGGGACTTCTGGTCGCCCCAGGAACCGTTCCAGTAGGGCTGCCATTCGATGTTGACGCCGGTCTTTTCACCGATCTCCTTCAGGAAAGCGGTCTCGGTAAAGTCGGTTCCCCAGACCTCGGTCCAGCGGACCACAGCCACGGTGAAGGTGGGGTTTTCATCCGCCAGGGCGGCGGCGCAGACGCCCGTCAGCATACACAGGGCGAGAGCCAGGGACAGCAGTTTCTTCATTTCGGATTCCTCCTTAAATATGTATGTTCAGGCGATCCACGCCTTGGAACCGGGGTGCGAAACGGGCTCAGCCCTTGAGCGCGCCGATCATGACGCCCTGATTGAAATATTTCTGTACAAAGGGATACATGGTCATGATGGGCAGGGAGGACACCACGATGGCGCCGTACTTGATCAGGTTGGCCTTGCGGTTGATATCCGCCGCCGCGGAACCCGTCATGGCGGATGCGGCCATCTCGTTGTTGATCAGGATGTTGCGCATGACCAGCTGCAGGGGGTATCGTTCGGGAGTGCGCAGATAGATCATGGCGTTGAAGTAGCTGTTCCAGTGGCCCACGGCCGCCCACAGGGCGATGACCGCCAGGATGGCCTTCGACAGGGGCAGCACCACCCGGAAAAAGTACCGCAGGTTGCCGCAGCCGTCGATCTGCGCCGCGTCCCACAGTTCCGCGGGGAGGCTGGTCTGGAAAAAGGTACGGGACACCACAATATAATAGGAAATCACCGAAAAGGGCAGCACCATGACGAGGAACGTGTCCACCATGTTGAAGGTGTTGTTCAGGATGATGAAGGTGGGGATCAGGCCGCCCCCGAAGAACATGGGGAAAATGAAGAAGAAGGTAAAGAATCCGCGTCCCGCCATGTCCTTCCGGCTCAGGGCGTAGGCCACCGGGATATTGACGGCCAGCATGATCAGCGTGCCCGCCAGGGAATACAGAATGGTGTTGCCGTATCCCCGCCACAGATTGCTCATGGAAAACAGGTGATTGTACCCGTCCATGCTGAAGCCCCGCGGGTACAAAAGCACATTGCCCTGGGCCACCATGTTGGGATCGCTGATGGAGGCGATCACGATAAAATACATCGGATAGAGGGTCAGCAGGGTCATGATGCCGGCGACGGTATAGATGACGGCGTCAAAGATCCTGTCCGCCCGGCTTTTTTTGATTCGTCTGCCGATGTGACGGGCCGTTTTTTTCATCGCCGTAACGCTCATCTTTTTTTCCTCCCCCCGTCAGAACAGCGACGTATCGCCGATCGTCCTGGAGATCTGGTTGACCAGGATCAGGATCACGAAATTGACCACGTTGTTGAACAGGCCGATGGCGGCGGAATAGCTGTATTGGTTGGATTTAAGGCCCATCTTGTACAGGTAGGTGGAGATGATCTCGCTCTTTGAAATGTTCAGGTCGTTCTGCAGAAGGTATACCTTTTCAAAGCCGACGCCCAGAAGGCTTCCGCACCGCAGGATGAACAGCGTCACCATGGTGGGCACCAGCATGGTGATGTCGATGGTCCTGATCTTCTGCCACTTGCTGGCCCCGTCCACCTCCGCCGCTTCATACAGCTGCGGATCAATGGCGGAGAGGGCCGCGATGTACATGATGGAATCCCAGCCCAGGTGCTGCCACACCTCCGTCCACACATAGATGCCGGCGAAAGCGCCGGCGTTGCCCATCAGGTCGCCCGTTTTGACGCCGAAGACCGCCATGATCTTCGGGATCACGCCGGAGGAGGGGGAGAGGAACATGATGATCATGCCGCACATGACCACGGTGGAGATGAAGTGCGGAAGGTACGTGGACACCTGGAAGACCTTTTTGAACCGCTTTGCGTACATCTGGTTGCACATCAGCGCCAGCAGGATGGGCAGGGGGAAGGTGACCGCCATGGTATACAGGCTGATGACCAGGGTGTTCACGATGGTGTTGGTGAACATGTAGGAGTTGAAATACCTTTCAAAGTATTTCAGCCCCGCCCACTTGCTTCCCCAGATGCCCTGGGCCGGACGGAAATCCTTGAAGGCGATGATCACGCCGTACATGGGCAGATAGGTGAAGCAGATAAAAATGACGACGGCAGGAAGCATCAGCAGGTACAATCCCCAGTTCCGCCTGACGCGCTCCCAGGTGTTCCTTCCGCCGAGGGTCCTTGCAGGCTGCATAACAATGCTCCTTTGTTTCATGGGTTTATCGGTAAACTGCAAAAAGGAAATCAATAGTCATCCGCGCTGGGTTTCGGTATCCGTCGGGAAAGTGTATCGGTAAACCTCTGTGTTGCCTTTAGTATATCGGTAAACCCGCCGGCTGTCAATCCCATTTTTGATTTATCCCATGAAAATTTTCTGATTTGACAAATAAAAATTCCTTCGCTATGATAAGGTATACCGATAAAGCAAAGAAGGAAACCGCATTGGTCACCATCAAGGAAATCGCCGCGGAGGCGGGCGTCAGCCGGATGACGGTATCCAACGTCATCAACAGCGTCAGGGGAAAGGTGTCCCCCGAAACCGAAAAACGCATCCGGGAGATCATGGACAAATACCATTACGTGCCCAGCAGGGCCGCCCGGAGCCTGAACACAAAATCCTCCCATATCATCGGCATCCTTTTGCCGATATGGAACGCCCCCTCGTCCGGCCTGCTCCTGAACCCTTACGCGGCTTTCATGGTCAGCTATTTTGAGGAGCTGCTCCAGTCCCGGGATTATTATGTGATGCTCTGCTCCTTTTCGAATGTGGAGGACGTCCTTTTGTTCCAGCGGGGATGGCATGCCGACGGCGTCATCCAGATGTTTCCCCACGACGACGCGGTCACCCGGGAGCTGGCGGAAAGGACGGAATCCCCCCTGGTGGTGCTTGACAGGCATTTTAACGACGTTCCCATGCTGTCTGTCTGCATCGAGGACCGGAAGGGCGGGTATATCGCCGCGAAGCACGTATTGGAGGAAGGTCACCGGGATATCGGCTTCGCCGGGTCGGCCATCGAAACCTCCTGTGTCGTAAGCGAAAGGTACCGGGGATATCTTGACGCCCTTGAGGAATACCATATCCGGCCCGAGCCCGCCTGGACCTTCGACCACGCCTACCGCCTGGAAGGCGGCGTGCAGGTGGCGAACGCGCTTCTCGGGATGAAACGCCGGCCCACCGCCATCATCGCCTCGGAGGACCTGATCGCCTGCGGCATCATGCAGGGCTGCCAGGAAAACGGCCTCACCGTGCCGGGGGACATTTCGGTCGTCGGCTTCGACAATTCCTCCCCGTCCACCATTGTGACGCCCCGGCTGACCACCGTCAACCAGTTCATCCGCAAAAAAGCGGAATGCGCCGTGGAAATGCTGATGCGCGCGATGGAAGACCCGGATTACCGGAGCGATCTGAAGGTCATGGACGTGGACCTGGTCAAAAGAGGGTCCGTCGCCCGCCTGTGACCGCCGCATACCCGATCCTTTTCCCGCCGCCTTATCCGGATCCGGCCGTGCGATGCGCCCCGGATCCCCGATCGATATGAAAAAGAGGGCGTATCTGTTCAGTCCTGCGGACTGAACAGATACAAAAAGAGGCTGTGAAGGAAGGGGCTCCCTTTCCCTCACAGCCTTTTTATGTCCCGGGGTTACTCCACCGTGACCTCCACCTGATGGACGCTTCCCTCCGCGCCCACGGGCAGGATATTGCCCGAAAGCTCCTTTCCGTCCATGACGACCCGGACCGCGTGCTTTTCGCCGCCGGAAAGGTTATGGATGCGGATTTCGTATTTCTGTCCGCGGAAGGAGCGGCGTACCGTGACCTCCTTCATTTCGCCGGGCAGGCAGGGGTCCACCTGCAGGCCGTCGAACTGCGGCTTGATGCCCAGGATGCCCTGGGTGGCCGCGGTCAGGCCCCAGGCCGCGGTGCCGGTGAGCCAGGAGTTCTTGGCCTGGCCGAAGCGGGGCGCCTCGGGGCCGGCCACCATCTGGCTGTAAACGTAGGGCTCGGTGTGGTGCAGCTTCTGGTCGTCGATGTAGGCGGGGCAGGTGCGGCGGTAGATGTCAAAGGCGCGGCCGCCGTGGCCCAAGGTGGCTTCCGCCAGGACGATCCAGGGGTTGTTGTGGCAGAAGATGCCGCCGTTCTCCTTGTATCCCGGGGGATAGGAGGAAACTTCGCCCAGCTCCACGTGGTACTCCGTATAGGCCGGGGCCAGGATGGCCACGCCGTGTTTGGACAAAAGCTTTTCGCGGACCGAGGCCATGGACTTTTCGGCCATGCCGTTATCCCTGCCGACGCCCGCCATGACGATGAAGCCCTGGGGCTCGATGTAAATCTGGCCTTCCCTGCACTCATGGCTGCCGACCTTGTTGCCGTAGCCGTCGTAGGCCCTCAGGAACCATTCGCCGTCCCAGCCGTTCTTTTCGATGGCGTCGATCATGCCCTGCTTCCAGGCGGGGACCCTGTCGGCCTCCTCCTGCCAGCCGAAGCGCCGGGCCAGGGTGCCGTAATCGTCGCTGACATGGACAAACATGCCGGCGATGAACAGGCTTTCGGCGATGCCGGTCTCCTTGTTGGCGGTGGTCTGGAAGCTTTCGCCGGGGGTCTCGGAGAAGCAGTTGAGGTTCAGGCAGTCGTTCCAGTCGGCCCGGCCGATCAGCGGGAGCTTGTGGGGGCCCAGGTGCTCCAGGGTGTAGTGATAGCTGCGCCTCAGGTGCTCCATCAGTGTTTCGGCTTTGGACATATCGCAGTCGAAGGCCACCTTTTCGGACAGGATGGAGAAATCGCCGGTTTCCTTGATGTACGCCGCGACGCCGAAAATGAGCCACAGGGGATCGTCGTTGAAGCCGCTGCCCACCTCGAAATTGCCGCGCTTGGTCAGGGGCTGGTACTGATGATAGGCGCTGCCGTCCTCAAACTGGGTGGCGGCGATATCCAGGATGCGCTCCCTGGCGCGGGAGGGGATCAGGTGCACGAAGCCCAGCAGGTCCTGGGAGCTGTCGCGGAAGCCCATGCCGCGGCCGATGCCGCTCTCGTAATAGCTGGCGGACCGGGACATGTTGAAGGTGACCATGCACTGGTACTGGTTCCAGGTGTTGACCTGGCGGTCGAAGCGCTCGTCGCCGGAGGAAATGGAGAAGATGGAAAGGATGTTCTCCCAGTATTCCTTCTGGGCCTTCATCGCCGCGTCGAACTGGGCATCGGTGTGGAATTTTTCAAGCAGCGCCTTCGCCGGGGCCTTGTTGACGACGCCGGGGGCGGAGAATTTCCGGTCCTGAGGGTTCTCGCAGTAGCCCAGGACAAAGATGAAGGACTTTTCCTCGCCGGGGGCCAGGGAAGCCTTCACGTGGTGGCTGGCGATGGGCGCCCAGCCGGAGGCCACGGAATTGCGGCTCTTCCCCTCGAACACCGCCTCGGCGTCGCCGAAGCCCTTGTACAGGCCCAGGAAGGTCTCCCGGTCGGTATCAAAGCCCTCCAGCGGCGCGTTCACCGCATACAGGGCAAAATGGTTGCGCCTCTCGCGGTATTCGGTCTTGTGGTAGATGACGCTGCCTTCCACCTCCACCTCGCCGGTGGAGAAATTGCGCTGGAAATTCTGGGAGTCGTCCTGGGCGTTCCACAGGCACCACTCCACGAAGGAGAAGAGGGACACGTCCTTTTTCTCTTCGGATTCGTTCTTCAGCGCCACCCGCGTCACCAGGGCGTCGACGCCCACCGGCACCAGGGCGGTCTCGGTGCACCTGAGGCCGTTCTTTTTTCCGGTAATGGAGGTGTAGCCCATGCCGTGGCGGCATTCGTATTCGTCCAGGGGAGTCTTCACCGGACGCCAGCCGGGGTTCCACACCGTGCCGCCGTCCTTTACATAAAAGTACTGGCCGCCGTCGTCCATCGGCACGTTGTTGTAGCGGTAGCGGGTCACACGCAAAAGGCGCGCGTCCTTATAGAAGGAGTAGCCGCCGGACGTGTTGCTCATCAGGGTGAAGAACGCTTCGCTTCCCAGATAGTTGATCCAGGGGGAAGGGGTATCCGGGCGGGTAATGACAAATTCCCGCGCCTTGTCGTCGTAGTGGCCGTATTCCATGGAAACACCTCCAAGTTAAAATTCGAAAACGTTTTAGGCCGTACGGATGGAGAAATTGGCCCTTTCCGGAATAGCATAAAGCATCTTACGAAAAAAAACAAGGTGCGGGCGAAATTTTTTATTCGTATAATCCGGTCACTTTTTTCCGGATTCAGCAACCGGATGAGAAAAAATTCATCAATTTTCCCAAAAACCCCTTGATTTTGAGCCGGCAGTTTGCTATGATGTTTATGAAAACGGTTTAGTAAAATTTCCGGCGCCTCTTAAGATGTCCCGGCATCCTTTCCAGCGCGGCATCGCGGAGTGCCTGCATGAAGGGGGAAGAAAATGAAGCACGTAACCATACGTGATCTTTCCGCCGCATGCGGCCTGTCGGTGTCCACCGTCTCCAAGGCCCTCAACGGGTATTCCGACATCAGCGACGAAACCCGCCAGACCGTTCTCACCGCCGCCGCGGAGATGGGGTATTTCCCCAGCGCCGCCGCCCGGGCCCTGAAAACCAGCCGTTCCCACAACCTGGGCGTCCTGTTTGCGGACGAAAACCGCAGCGGACTGACACATCCCTTTTTCGCGGCGCTGCTCAACGCCTTCAAAACCGAGGCCGAAGCCGCCGGATACGACATCACCTTCATCAGCAGCAACCTGGGCTTATCCGCCATGAGCTACCTGAGCCACTGCCGCTACCGCAACGTGGACGGCGTGTGCCTGGCCTGTGTGGACTTCAGTTCCCCGGCAATCATGGAGCTGGTGGAAAGCGCCATTCCCTGCGTGACCATCGACCACGTTTTCAACCGCTGGCCCTCGGTGCTGTCGGACAACGTGAGCGGGATGCGGCTCCTGACGGACTATGTGCTGTCCCGGGGCCACCGCAGGATCGCCTACATCCATGGGCAGCGCAATTCCACGGTGGCGGACAAGCGCATCACCGGTTTTTACCGCTCGCTGGAGACGCACGGGGTCCCTGCCGAAAACGCAATCCTGCGGGAAGGCGTCTATGTGGATCCTCAGGTTTCCTACCAGATTACCAGCGAACTGCTCGGCATGAGCAATCCGCCCACCTGCATCCTTCTTCCCGACGATCACGCCTACATCGGCGCCATGGAGGCCGCGGTCCAGCGAAACCTGAAGATCGGCAGGGATATTTCCTTCGCCGGGTTCGACGGCATCAGCATGACCCAGAGCCTGCATCCCAGGCTGACCAGCGTCCGGCAGGACACCGAAGCTCTCGGCCGTGAAGCGGCCCGGCGGCTGATCGAATGCGTGGAAAAGCCCAACACCGCCGGAAGCGAAGCGGTGATGATTCCGTGCAAACTGATCCGGGGCGAAACCGTCGGAGAGGTAATGAGCACGGCGCCGGCGCGCCGCCCCTGAAAGGCGTTCGGAGGATATCGCGTCTCAGCCCGGAAAACCGCGGCTTTAAGGATAAAAACTATCAAACGACCGGAGGGGATGGTATCGTGCAAAAAACAGTGCGCAAAAAAGCAAACAACGGGTTCTTCGCCAACCTGTGGAAACACAGGGCGCATGTGGTGATGGCGCTGCCGGCGTTCCTGGTGTTGCTCTTCATCATGTATGTGCCCATGATCGGCCTTACGCTGGCGTTCAAGAAATACGATTACTCCGCGGGCCTGTTCGGGAGTCCCTGGGTCAATTTTGAGAATTTCAAGTTCCTGATCGCGTCCAAGGGTGAATTCTTTCTGATGACGAAGAATACGCTGATGTACTACGTCATCTTCACCCTGGTGGGAACGATCCTGAACGTGGTCATCGCCATCGGCATCGACCAATTGGTCTTCAAACGCATGGCCAAGACGATGCAGACGCTGATGATTATCCCCGTTTTCATCTCCTACGCCGCCGTGCAGTTCATCGTGTTCGCTTTCCTGGACCGCAACACCGGTATGATCAACAACGTATTCGGCACCAATTACCGGTTTTACGCCAAGGCGGGGCTGCAGTACTGGCCGCTGATCCTGACGGTGGTCAAGGTCTGGAAGGATACGGGCTACGGCTCGGTGCTGTACATGTCGGTCCTTTCCGGCATCGACACCTCCCTTTACGAGGCGGCTGACATCGACGGCGCCAACAAGTTCCAGCAGATCCGCCACATCACCATTCCCTCGCTGATCCCCATGGTAACGGTCATGCTGCTCCTCTCGGTCGGCAACCTCATGCATTCCGATACCGGCTTGTTCTATCAGGTGACCCGCAACATCGGCCAGCTGTACGACGCGACCGAGGTTATCGATTCCTACGTGCTGAATTCCATTCTGAACAGCGGCAACTTCGGCTATACCGCGGCGGCGTCCCTCTTCCAGTCCGTGGTCGGCCTGCTCCTGATGCTGTTCGCCAACTGGATGGTCCACAGGATCGAGCCGGAGAACGCGCTGTTCTGATCGGAAGGAGGAGGAAAATAACATGCAAAAAACCGCAGTGCAGCAACCCCCGAAAAAGCTTTCCACGCATGAACACAAAAAGATCGGACCAGGCCAGATTATTCTTCTCATCCTGATCATGATCTTCACGATTTTCTGCTTTGCCCCGGTGCTGCTGGTCTTCATCTCCGCCTTCACCGAGGAAACATGGATTAACAGCAACGGCTTTACCTTCTTCCCCGGCACCCACTGGTCCATGAACGGCATGAATTCGGTTCTCCGGTACGGTTCGCAATTGCTGCAGTCCTACATTGTGACCATCGGCATCACGGTGGTCGGCACGTTCTTCGGGCTGCTGGTCATGAGCATGTACGCCTACTCCATCAGCCGCCCGGGCTTCCGGTTCGCCAGGTTCCTTTCCGTCTTCGTGCTGATCCCGATGCTCTTCAACGGCGGCCAGCTGTCCGGTTACATCGTGTTCACCAGCTGGTACGGCCTGAAGGACAGCCTGCTCCTGCTGATCCTGCCGCTGTGCGTGACCACAATGAACGTGATCATCCTGCGGACCTACATCGCCAACTCCATTCCCGGCGAACTGATGGAGGCCGCCACCATTGACGGCGCCGGCGATTACCGCACCTTCTTTCAGATCACCCTGCCGCTGCTCAAACCCTCCCTGGCCGCCGTCGGCTTCATGATGGCCACCGCCTACTGGAACGACTGGCAGAACGCGCAGCTTTACATCACCACCAACGCCAAAAAGCCCCTGCAGCTCCTGCTGATCAACATCCAGAAAAGCATCGAGTTCCTGCTCAACAACAACAACGTGCCCGCCTCCGTCCGCGCCGCCATGGGCGGCACCATCCCGCAGTATTCCTCCACGATGGCGACGGTGGTCGTGGTCATCGCCCCGATCATGATCGTGTATCCCTTCTTCCAGAAGTACTTCGTCAAAGGCCTGACGGTTGGTTCCGTCAAAGGTTAATCAGATTTCAGGCGTCCCGCAAAGACGCTGAAATAAAAAAATTTATAGGAGGACCTATCATGAAGAAGCTCGTATCCCTGATTCTGGCTCTGTGCATGCTGGCCAGCCTCGCCGTCATCGCTCACGCGGACGACCCGGTCGTGATCAACCTGTATCGCTGCTCTTTCAACGTCGCGAACCCTGACACCGCTCAGGTCAAGAAGGTTGAAGACGCGATCAACGCCTACATCGCCGACAAGATCAACGTCCGCATCGTGCTGACCGACATCGGCTCCGGTGAATACACCGAAAAGGCCAACCTGGCCCTGGCGAACAACGAGATCAACCTGCTGTGGACCGCTTCCTGGGAAGGCACCATCGGCACCAACGATCTGGTTCCCGCCAACGCCGTGTATGACATCACCGACCTGCTGCCCGGCACCGCGCTGTACGCCTCCATGGCGGAAGGCCAGTGGGAAGCCACCAAGTACAACGGCAGGAACTACTTCATCCCCGTGTACAAGGACAACGTGGAAGGCTATGACTTCATGTTCCGTCAGGACCTGATCGACGAATTCGGCTGGGATATCACCACCGTGAAGTCCCTGGCCGACCTGGAGCCCATGCTCGCTCAGGCTGCCGAAAAGGGCCTCAAGTATCCCTTCCTCACCCAGAAGACCGCTATGTTCTATCGCTGGTACATCGACCGCTTCGATTTCTTCACCGCTGACGCCGCCACCAACTTCTTTGCCGTTGACCGCGCGACCGGCGAAGTTGTCGACACCATCCTGACCCCCGAATACGCCGAATTCTGCAAACTGATGGGCGACTGGGCCGAGAAGGGCTATGTCTCTGACGACGAAGCCGCCAAGGCGACCACCGACACCACCACCCAGAGCCAGGATTGGGCCATCTCCTGGTGGACCGACATCCCCGTGAACGCCGAAGCTGACAGCCGTTACAACCAGGATGTGACCATGCAGCCCGCCACCAGCCGCTACGCCCACAGCACTTCCGCCCTGGGCAGCTGCTACTGCATCACCGCCAACTCCACCCCCGAACAGGCCAAGGCCGCGATCGACTTCATGGGCCTGCTGTACACCGACGCCAAGCTGGCTGACATCTACACCTTCGGCATCGAGGGCGAAGACTTCGAATACACCCAGGCTGAAGGACAGCTCATTCCTCATGTGACCCAGCACTCCGACAAGTACAACCACTCCATGTGGGAGTCCGCTTCCGCGACCATCGTGACCCCCCTGGACAACGAGCCCGACAACAAGGCCGAACTGTACATCGACTTCAACGGCGGCGCCCTGACCTCCGTGGCTGCCGGCTTCCGTTTCGACAAGTCCCCCGTCGAAGCCGAATACACCGCCTGCCGCAACCTGTTCGAGCGCTATGGCTTCGCCCTTGAGAACGGCGCTGTCCCCGCTGAAGACGTCGACGCCGAAATCGCCGCCTATCAGAAGGCCCTGGACGATGCCGGCTACCAGAAGGTGCTGGCCGAATTCCAGAACCAGTTCAACGCCTGGAAGGCCGCGCAGTAATCTGTGACGGACTCGCCTGATCCCCGGCAGGGGAGAAGGAACGCAAGACCCAGATAAAACGGACGCCCGCAGCGGCCTGATGCCGCGGCGGGCGTCTTTTCTATCTGTTCAGGTTTCCTTGGGCCCGGTCATTGCGTCCCGAAGCTTTTCCCGATCCCTCCATGCATGGGCGGACCCGGGGACGATTCGCTCCCGCGTCGCGGAGAGCCGGACCCTCACGTCTTTAAAGTTTTCCCAGCATCCCCAATTTCGTCATGATGCCGTCCGCCGTCACCCCGGGATGCGTCACGTACAGCCTCACGATCTGTTCCACCAGTTCCCTGTCGAATCCGCGCTTTTGCGCGATGGTATCGACGCCCAGCCCCTTTTCCGTGTCATGGATCACCTTTTCTATCTGCGCGTAAATGCTTCCGCCGTCGATTTTCGGCGTTTTTTCACCTTCGGCGCGGGGAATCAGGATCTGTTTGACGTCCCAGCCGTCCGCGTCGATCGTAAGCATCGCCATGGTGATCGGCTGCGTGAACCGGCGCGGTCCGCAGCTGCCGGGGTTGAGCAGCAGGGTCCTCTTCTTTCCCTCAGGCTCCAGCCGGACGGACGCGTACCGGTGCGTATGGCCGCAGACCGCAAGGTCATAGGGGGTCAGGTCCTTGGGCAGGTCCTTCTTTTTATGGGCCATGCAGATCCTCAGTCCGCCGAGGCTGATATCCAGGAACAGGGGCAGATCATCGGCCCATTCCCCGTCGTTGTTGCCGCGCACCGCTTTCACGGGGGCGATCTCCTCCAGCCGGTCAAGAATTCGCCGGCTGCTGATGTCGCCGGCGTGGAGGATCGCGTCGCACCCCCGAAGCGCGTCGAGCACCTCCGATCGAAGAAGATCGTGGGTATCGGATAATACGCCGATTTTCATATTCATTTTCCCATGGCGCATCCGCCGCGTTCGGGCCCCTCCGCGCCGGACATATACCTCGCCCGGAACCCGGCGTTGATCTCCCGCAGTTCCTTCCGCCCGTCAATATAATCCTGATACATCTCAATGATCCCCGGACTGCAGCCGTCGCAGAGTCCGGAGATATTCCCGATGGAGTCCGCGACGATCCTCTCGCGCTCTTCCCGGGTGGTATCGGCGATCAGAATGCTCCCGTTCATTCCGGCTTCACCACGGTTCCCGGCGCAATCACCGCGCCGTCGGGGATGACCGCACCGGGCAGGATCAGGCATCTTGCCCCGATGCGCACGTCGCTGCCCACGCTGATTGTGGCGCTCTCGCCGCCGTCCCAGGCGGGGTCCGAGGTGGTAAAAAGCGTCTCCGCGCCGATCTTTACCCGGTCGCCCAGAAGGATCGGCGCGCTGTCCAGCATTTTTACGCCCCAGCCGATCTCCAGGTCGTCCCCGGCGCGGATATGCCTGCCGTCCAGGCAGCGGAAGCCATGCTCCGCCCGCGGCCGCGCGCCCAGCCGGTCAAACAGTCCCCGCAGGGCCTTTTCCCTGCCCGCCTCGTCCGAAATCCGGTCCAGGGCGGCGCACTTTTCCCGGGCGTCTTCCTCCGCCGCGGCGTTCCTCGCGCCCCAGGGGGTGCCTTCCCACACCCGGTCCAGCGCGTCGGCGTCGCGCATCACCTTTTCGATGCGGTCGAATTCCTTTCCCATGTTCTCCTTCGCCCGGGCGGCATGGTACAGGACGATCCCAAAGTCCTTTTCGGTCAGAAGGTCGTACAGCGCGTCGGCGTTGCGGCCGTAATAATCCGGAAATCCAAGCTCCTTTTTCAGGCTTTCGTGGGCGCTTTCCCTGTCCCGCCAGGAGCGGCAGTCGATCCATACCTTTTTCATATCGCGTTCCTTCCTTCCGTTCAGTACAGTCTTTCAAAGGTCTCGTAATGATCTTCGGTATACCAGACGCTGCCGTCCGCGCCGTAAATGATGCGCTTGGCGTTGCGGTTTCCGCCGCCGTAATCGATATCACATTCCCTGTAGGTGGTATTCGTCGGCAGCTGTCCCTCGTAATTGCCGAAATGATCGCCGCCGATGGAACAGCCGGGGGCCACCTTCCACAGGTCATAGGACGCGGACTGCCAGCCCAGGGAGCGGGCCTTTGACTTTGTGATGTAATTGGAGGGCAGTTTTCCGTACAGATGGATGTACAGCGCCACGTGCTCCTTGTCGCTGTAGGTACCGTTCCTGTCCACCGTAACGCCGGGGACCTTCGTCGGCTCCGGGGTCGCCGCGGGCTCTTTTTCCGCCGCGGCGTTCGGGATCAGCGCTTCCCCGTCCGAGGGATAGACCAGCACAAAGGACCTGAACCCGTCCCCGCTGTAATACACCACGCCCTCGTCGTTGTACACCAGACGCTGGTCGCCGCGCTCCCCGCCGGCGTAGAAAAGGTCGCACTCATACCAGTCGCCCCCGGGCAGCAGGCCCTCCCGGTTGCCGAAGGCGTCGCCCCCGATGGACGCGCCCGGGGCATAATCCCACAGGTCCCGGGAATTTTTCCAGCCCAGCTTTTTCGCCTCGGCTTTGGTTATGTAGTTTTCGGGCAGTTCGCCGTAGAACACCAGGTACGCCGCCACATGGTCCAGGTCGGTATAGCTCCCGTCCTCCTCCAGGGTATCCGCGGCTGAAAGCACCCGCTCCTCCCAGGTTTCCGAAAGGGAAACCGCGGGGGAAAAACCGCAGACGACGAGCGCCGCCAGCGCCGTAAGCAGCGCCAGGAAACCGTATAAACGTTTCATTCCATCCACTCCTTTTTTGTAACTGTTCATTCGTGTGTGAAGGAGAACAAACGTATGGCAGCAGCGGGGAGGTATCGGAGGGATCTCCCTCCGATTATGATCCGTTTCAGCGGCATGTAACGGCCTATC
>CADANQ010000062.1:4076-23258 GCA_902789365.1 uncultured Eubacteriales bacterium | reverse complement strand
CTTACCTGCGGGAACGGTTCGGGGTGTCGTTCCGCTTCACTCCTCGCCGGAGCGGCATCGGGACCGTGTACCCGATAGGCCGTTACACGCCGCTGAAGCAGATTATAATCGGAGGGAGCTCCCTCCGATACCTCCCCACTGCTGCCATACGTTCGTTCTCCTTCACACACGACTGAACAGTTACGCGGTATCATTTGTGCCCTCTCTCCAGGCCGTAATGTCTGACATAGTCCTCCAATTCGTCCAGCGGCATGGGGGACCCGATCAGGGAGCCCTGGCCCTTGTAGGCGCCGATCTCCTCGAAGAACTCGAACTGGTCCTGGTTCTCGATGCCCTTGGCGCACATTTTGATGTTCAGCGTGTCCGCCATGTGCTGGATGGCGATGGCGGCCTTGCAGGCCATTTCGTTTGCGGGGATCAGGGCGGCGTAGCTGCGGTCCAGTTCCAGCATGTCGAAATTCACCCGGTAGAGCAGCGGCACGTTGGAACGGTGGGTGCCGAAATTGCCCATGGCCAGCATGATGCCCATTTCCTCGTGCAGGAGGTTCAGGTTTTTGCAGCCGTCCTCGTTGAGGTCCTGCAATTCGCTCACCTCAAACTGCAGCTTTTTGGGGCTCAGGCCGGTCTCGGCCAGGCAGGTTTTGACCTGTTCCACAAAATTCGGGCTCTCGGCGAATTTGGGCAGCAGGTTGAGGGACAGGGTCATGTTGCTGCCGGCGCGGTCGCTGATTTCCACCGTCTTGCGGGCGGCTTCCCACAAAAGGGCGATGGAAAAGAGCATGGTCAGGGCGTCGTCCCGTTCGATGATCTCCAGGATGGGCCAGGAGGGCAGCAGCGTCCCGTCCGACTTGCGGAAATACGAAACAAACATTTCGTAGGTGTTGCAGGTGTTTTTGCCGAAGGTCCATTTCGGCTGTCCGTAAAGGATCATGTCGTTTTTAAGGATCATATCGGAAATCGTGCTTTGCTCCATGGGTCGGGCCTCCTTATTCATTTTTTGCCTGTCATGGGACGGTTGTTTTTACTCGCTAATTTACATAATTCGCCGCGGCTTTCCGTTTCCCTGCAAAAAACAGACAAAAATCAGACAAAAAATATATGCGCACGGATTCGCGGACCGGGCTTGGATTAGTCCGGATCGACTTTCTCGGAAGGGGGCCCGGGGGAAACCGCTCTTTGGTCACAAAGAGCGGTTTCCCCCGGATCCGCAAGCGATTGCCCTGCGAAAGGTCCATCTTTTTGTGGCGCGGGAAAAAGAAATGTGATATACTGGTCGGGACCTGGATAAAGGTCTTTCGTTCAACAAAGACGACCGCGCATTCGAATAATCAAAGGAGTGGATCGGACATGGGCAAGATCAAAAGGATCGGCGTACTGACCAGCGGCGGCGACGCACCCGGCATGAACGCGGTGGTCCGCGCCGTCACCCGCACCGCCCTCGCCAACGGCATCGACTGCATCGGCATCCGCAGGGGCTGGCAGGGCCTGATCAACGGCGATTTCATTCAGCTTTCCCGCGCCAGCGTCGGCCACCTGCTCTCCAAGGGCGGCACCATATTGTACACGGCGCGCAGCGAGGAATTCATGACCGAGGCGGGCCGCCAGAAGGCGGTGTACACCTGCAAAATGCTGGGCCTGGAGGGCATTGTCGCCGTCGGCGGCGACGGCACCTTCCGCGGCGCCCTTGAATTGTCCCGCCTGGGCGTTCCGGTGGTCGGCGTGCCCGCCACCATCGACAACGACGTGGGCTGCACCAATTACACCATCGGCTTTGACTCGGCCTGCAACACGGCCATCGAATGCATCGACAAGCTGCGCGACACCATGCAGTCCCACGAGCGCTGCTCGGTGGTGGAGGTTATGGGCCGCAACGCCGGCTTCCTGGCCCTGTACGTGGGCACGGCCGTCGGCGCCACCGCGGTGCTGGTGCCCGAGCACAAGATGAACTTCGAGGAGGACGTGCTGGAGCGCATCCGCGAATCCCGCCTGGCGGGCTACACCCATTTCATGATCGTGGTGGCCGAAGGCGCGGGCAACGCCTTTGAAATCGGCGACAAAATCAAGGAAGCCCTTGGGATCAATCCCCGCGTCACCATCCTGGGCCACATCCAGCGCGGCGGCGCCCCCACCGGGCGCGACCGCGAGACGGCCACCCGCATGGGCTATCACGCGGTGCAGGCCTTCGCCGAGGGCCGGAGCAACTGCATCATCGCCACCCAGGAGGGCGGCATCGTGGAGATTCCCATCGAGGAAGCCCTCACCCGGACGAAGCACCTGCAGATGGACCGCTACAAGATCATGCAGGTCATGCAGTTCGGCACCAGCCATCCCTTCGACGAGTTCTGATAACATTATCCCGATATTCCCGCCGCCGGGAAGCGGTTTCCTGAAAGGAGCGCCGCTTCCCGGCTTTTTTGCGGGAAATGGAGGATATTCACAAAAAACAGGCGCATTTTTCTGCCTTTCTTGACACCCGGGCGGCCGCGTGATACAATTTCAATATCATCGGGCGGTGCCTGATTAAAGGAGCATCGGCATGCATATTTTAATGGAGATCTGCTGCGGTTCGGCGGACGACGTCATTGAGGCGGCCCGCGGCGGCGCGGACCGCGTGGAATTGAATTCCAATCTGTTTCAGGGCGGACTGACACCCACCCTTGGCACTCTCCGGGTGGTCAAAAGGCATGTTTCCATCCCCGTGATGACCATGATCCGGCCCCGGGCCGGGGGCTTTCTGTATACCGACGCGGAGTTCGAGACCGCGAAGGAGGACGCCCGCATCCTTCTGGAGGGCGGCGCGGACGGGATCGTGTTCGGCTTCCTGCGGGAGGACGGCACGGTGGACGCGGACCGCACCCGGGAGATGGTGGCCATCGCCGGCGGCAGGCCCACGGTGTTCCACCGCGCCCTGGACGTTACCCCGGACTGGAAGCGGGCCCTGGACACCCTGATTTCTTTGGGCGTCACCAGGGTGCTGACCAGCGGACAGGAGAGCGACGTGTTTTTTGCCCTGGACACCATCGCGGAGATGATCCGTTATGCCGGCGGTGCCATCGAGATTCTGCCCGGGGCGGGCATCACAAAACGGAACGTTAAAAAGGTGGTCGAGGCTACCGGCTGCAGCCAGATCCACCTGGCCTGCCACAAACAGCTGCCGGAGCCCTCGGTGAAGAACAACCGCAGCATTTATTACGGCGGAGCGCTGTATCCCCCGGAGGACCGGTTTGATATGATCGACAGCGCCTACGTGGCCGACGTTCGCGGAAAGGTGGACCTGACTTAAATGACAGCCATCATCGGGACATGGAAAATGTGCTTTGCCGGCGTCGGGGAGGCCCGGGCTCTTCTGATGGACGGCGCTCCGGCGGGTGACGGGGTGGTCCGCGCGATCACCCGGGTAGAGGACGACCCCGCCTACTGCTCGGTGGGCTACGGCGGCCTGCCGGACAGGGAAGGCCGGGTGATGACCGACGCCGCCTTCATGGACGGGGAAAGGCTCCGCATGGGCGCGGTGATGAGCGCGGAGGGCATCAAAAACCCCATCCTCGCCGCGAGGCTTCTTTGTGGGCGGGAGACCAACTGCCTGCTCGCGGGCCGGGGTGCGGAGCGTTTCGCCCTGGAAAACGGCCTGGAGATGCGCTGCATGCTGACGGATTCCGCCCGCGCCCGCTGGATGGACACCCTTGCGGAGGGGCGCAAAAAGCTGACCGCCTACACCGGGCACGACACGGTGTGCGTTCTGGCCCTGGACAGGGAAGGGCATATGGCCGCCGGCACCTCCACCTCGGGCCTTTTCATGAAGGACCCGGGAAGGGTGGGGGATTCCCCGGTGATCGGCTCGGGTTTTTACTGCGACGACCGCTTCGGCGCCGCCGCGGCCACAGGCCTGGGGGAGGACATCATGCGCGGCTGCCTTTCCTATGAAATCGTCTCCCTGATGAAGCGGGGCGCGTCCCCCCGGGACGCCTGCCGGGAGGCCGTGGAAGGCCTGTCCCGCCGCAAAAAGGACCTCGGGGAGGACGGGGGCAGCTTCAGCGTCATTGCGCTGGCCCCCGACGGCCGGTTCGGCGCCGCCACCACCCTGGACCTTTTCCCATTCGCAGCGGGGAACGACGAGGACGCCGCCCTTTACTGCGCGGACAATTCCCCGGCTCCCGTGAGAAGGGCCCTGCCGTCGGACCTGGAGGGGGTCGACTGAACATGGATATCGCGTCCGGAAAGACGCAGAGATATCAAAATAAAAGGAGGAACGTATCATGAAGAAACTCATCGCGATTCTGATGGCTGCCCTGATGTGCATGCTTCCCCTGGTCTCCCTGGCGGAAGTGGAGCTGACCATGGGCTCTTGGCGCACGGAGGACACCGCGCAGGTGCAGGCCCTGCTGGACAAGTATTATGAGATGACCGGCGTGAAGATCACCTTCCTGCCCACCACCTCCACCCAGTACAACGCCACCCTGCGTCAGCAGCTGGACGGCTCCATCGGCCCCGACCTGTTCTACAGCCGTTCCTACGCCACCGGCGCGGAACTGTATGACAACGGCTTCAACGTGCGCTGCAACGATATCCCCGGCGTCATGGAGAACTTCACCGACACCGCCCGCAGCGCCTTCACCGCGGCCGACGGCAGCGTGTTCGCCGTTCCCTTCGCGGCGGTCAGCCACTTTGTGTATTACAACAAGGCCATCTTCGCCGAGCAGGGCATCGAAATCCCCAAGACCTTTGAGGAATTCCTGGCCGTCTGCGAAAAGCTGAAGGCCGCCGGCATCACCCCCCTGGCCAACGGCATCGCCGCCAACTGGGACATCCTGGAGTGCGTCCTGTGCGGCATGATCCCCAACTATATCACCGCCGAAGAGCGCCTGGCCTATGAATCCGGCGAAAAGAAGATGAACGACGAGACCTGGGTCCGCATCTATTCCGATTTCGCCAAGCTGGTGCCCTACTTCCCCGAAGCCTTCGCCTCCATCGACAACGACCAGGCCAACGTGCTGTTCGGCATCGGCGATACCGCCATGCTGATCGACGGCTCCTGGAGCTACGGCACCCTGTCCGGCGACGACTATGACATCGACGTCGGCTTCTTCACCATCCCCGCACCCGAAGGCTTCGCCCCCGGCTTCAGCCTGCATCCCGACTTCGGCATCGCCGGCAACGCCGCTTCCGCCCATCCCGAAGAGGTCAGGGCCTTCCTGCAGTGGCTGGCCTCGCCCGAAGGCGCCAAAGTCGCCGCCGCCGGCGTCCCCGCGGGCTTCCTGCCCTCCATCAGCGCCGACGTGGCCCCCGAGGGAGGCATCGTTTCCCAGATGTTCGCCGAGGGCGAAGGCAAGAACGCCGATATGCGCTTCGTGTGGAGCAAGATGATGTCCCTGTACACCCCCATGGTGGACCAGCTCAACGCCATCTGCCGCGGCGAGCAGACCCCTGAGGGCGCGGCGGACGCTATCAACGCCCTGTGGGAAGCCGAACTGGCCAAATAATTTAACCGTTTCTCCGGCAGGGCAGGCGAAGCCTGCCCTGCCCTTTCGGAAGCGGGGCATTTTGCCGCCCCCGGCGGCCCTGCGTCCGTAACCCCGACTCTCATATGAGGAGTGACAGGCCTATGACGGCGAAACCCAGGAAAAACCCGGCTTTTCGGGGCGGGCGCTGCATCCGTCCCGGGGGGATCTACTGGATGCGCTATGTGATTCCCGCGCTGGTGTTCTATGTGATTTTCATGGCCTACCCGATGCTGGATTCCGTGCGCCTTTCCCTGTACGAGGGCACGGCGGGCACCCGGCAGTTCGTGGGCTTTGCCAATTACGTGCGTCTGTTCACGGACGAGGTGGTATCCACCCGCTTCTGGAACGCCTTTATGAACAACTGGGTCTTTTTTGCCTACCACATGATCCTGCAGAACGCCCTGGGCATCACCTTCGCGGCAATCCTCACCAACCGCACCATGCGCGGCCGGCAGTTCTACCAGACCCTGATCTTCATCCCCTGCACGGTGGCCGTCCTGGTGATGGGCTACCTTTTCAAGATCATGATGAATCCCCAGTGGTCCAAGGCCCCCCTTGAGAATGTGGGCCTGGGTTTCCTGGTCCATTCCCCCCAGGGCTGGCTGGGCGATCCCGGCACGGCCCTGTCCGCGGTGTCCCTGGTATCCGTATGGCAGTGGGTGGGCATCCCCACCATGATGTTCGTGGCCGCTTTCCAGGGCATCGACGACGATCTGATCGAGGCCTCTTCAATCGAAGGCGCCAACCCCTGGCAGCAGTTCACCCGCATCCGCATCCCGCTGATCATCCCGGTGATCGGCATGGTCGCGATTATGACCTTCGTGGCCAATTTCAACGCGTTTGACGTGGTATTTTCCATGGAGACCCTGGACGGCGCGCCGAATTATTCCACTGACCTCATCGGCACCCTTTTCTACCGCTACGGCGTTGCGGGCCAGCATCCCGTGGGCATCCCGGAGCCGGGCGTCGGGGCCGCCATTTCGACATCGATATTCTTCATGCTCCTGTGCGGGGTTATTCCCGTGCTGGTCAAGACCCAGGGAAAGGAGTGACGGCGGATGGTGAAACAACCTGATTTTTCCGTGAAGCCGGTTAAAGCCGAGAAAAAAACCCGTTCCCTGAGGATCATGAACATGCACATCCCCTACCATATCATCATGATCCTGTGGTCCTTCATCGCCATGTTCCCCATGTGGTTCCTTTTGATCAACACCTTCAAGAAAAAAACGGAAATCTACAAAAATTTCTTCGGCCTGCCCAAGACATGGACGCTGGCCAATTACGAAGCCCTGTTCTCCGGCAGCGATTTCCTGACGTATTTCCGCAATTCCTTTTTTGTGGTGGTCGTCAGCCTGTCCATGATCCTGTTCCTTGGTTCGCTGTGCGCCTACGCCCTGGCCCACTGGCGGACCAAAACATCCCGGGCCATCTACTATTTCTTCGTCATCGGTATGATGCTCCCCATCAAGATCGCCACCATCCGCCTTTTGCAGATTATGAAAGCCCTGAACACCGTGAACACCCTGTTCAGCCTGTACCCGGTGTACATCGCCATGGGCCTTCCCACCGCCGTTTTCATCCTGACGGAGTTCATCCACGGGCTGCCCGGCGAAATGTACGAGGCGGGATATATGGACGGCGCGGGCCGCTTCCGCATCTGGTACCGCATCGTCATCCCGCTGATCCGTCCCGCTCTGGCCACGGTGGCCATCTATAACCTGGTGCCCATCTGGAACGATCTGTGGTTCCCGCTGATCTTCATCAACCGGGAGGACCAGAAGACCGTCCTTCTGGCGGTCACCCGCCTGCAGGGACAGTATTCCACCGACTGGCCCAAGCTGCTCACCGTCCTCTCCATGAGCGCGCTGCCTGTCATCATCCTGTACCTGACCATGTCCAAGCAATTCGTCAAAGGCCTGACCGCCGGCGCCGTCAAGGGATGAGCCGGGGAAGACGAAAAAGGACCGGGAAGCCGGTCCTTTTTATATATCCTCCGAATAATCCCCGTCCGGTCCGAGGACAAGGCGCAGGTCCGCGGGAAGGGATTTTTCAAGGCAGAGCCTCACGTTGGGCATGTCGCTGAAATCCACGAACCGGACGGACCGCTCCCTGTCGACGCCGGTCTTCATCCGCCGGTCGATCAGCCGGGCGCGCAGAAGGCTTTCGCCTGAGCGGACGGAAACGGTATAGTCTGCGAAGGCCTTCAGGTCCCGCCAGCCGTCCTCGTCCAGCAGAAGGTAATTGCCCTCCAGCAGCACGATGTCCCCGTCCACGGTCAAAGCGTTTTCGACGGGATCGTGCAGCAGCCTGTCGTAGGACGGCCACGGGCATTTTTCGCCCGAGGCCGCTTTTTTTACCGCCTCCGTGAGCTTTTCAAGGTCGAAGGTTTCCGGCGCGCCTTTGACCTCCACCATGGGGACGCGCTTTCCGTCCCTTAAGGCAGAGTGGCTGATGAGGTACGCCTGCCGGCGGTGAAAGCCGTCCATGCCGATGGCCTGAACGGGGGAAACCCCTTCCCGTTCTCGGGACAGGCGGCTGAGGAAGGTGCTCAGCGTGGTCTTTCCCGCCCCCGGCGGCGCCGCCAGCATCACCAGGATCCGCCGTCCCTTCGCCTTTTTAAGCGCCGTCAATTTTTGAAGGAAGGGCAGAAAGACTTTTTCGGCGGCGCTTTCCGTATAGCGCGCGCATACGCCGATGCCGTTGATCGTGACCCGGTGTTCGATCATGGGTTGACCTCGATTCCGCTTTTCCGCTTTCAGCCTTTTTCCTGTGTTTCCTCCGCGGATACCGCAGGGGCGTCCGCCAGGCGGGAGCGCACGGCTCCGGCGAGGGCGTCCCGTAGGACGGAGGTCTGCAGCTTTGTGTGATCCTCCGCGTTGCTTACGCCCTCACGGCGGCTGATCTCGTCCTCCGCGCTCTTCATCAGGTGGGCCTGGTCCACCCGGTCGAAGCCTTCCATGCATACCTGGACGCAGGCGCTGACCACGCAGTTGCGGATCTCCCGGCCGCACAGTTCGAAGGCGGCGGCGAGAGCCGCTTCGTCCACGTCCTCCGCAAGGGGGATGTTCAGCTGCGTCTTTGCCCCGGGGGTGGGACGCAGGTGGTTGCGCCAGATGGTCTCCCTGGCGGCGGCGTCGGGGAAGGGAAATTCCACGTTGATCAGCCGGGAAATGAACGCCCGGTCGTAATTCACCACCAGGTTGGTGGCGAAGATCACGATGCCGTGGAAGTTTTCGAGGCAGATCAGAAGCTGGCTCCGCATGGAGTTGATGGCCTGCTCGGACCCCTGGGTCACGTTTGTCAGGCGCTTGGACAAAAGGGAGTCCGCCTCGTCGATGAACAGGACGGCGTCCTGCTGCTGCGCCGCCAGGAAAAGCGCGCTCACGTTCTTGGGGCCTTCCCCATGATACTTGCTCTCGATATCGGCGTAGCTGGCGTGGATGATTTTCTTGCCCAGGCGGTTCGCCACGGCGTCGGCCGCCATGGTCTTGCCGGTGCCGGGAGGGCCGAAAAAGCTCATCGCGGAGATGGGATGGGGCATGATGGCGTACAGCCCCCAATCCTCGAATACCTTCTGCTCGTATTGAATCCTGCCGACGGCCCGTTCGATGGCCGCCTTTGTTTCCGGCGCGATGACGAGCATATCGTAGGTATACACCGGGTCCACGGCCTCGTAGGCCGCGGCGCGCTTTTTGTATTCGCCCGGCGCGTCCTCGTTTTCGGTCCGGTTCCCGCTTTCGGCCGGGGCGCTGTTCTGCGCCGGGGCGGTCTTTTCGAATTTGGCGTCCATCGTGGCAATGCGCCCCCTGAAGCCGCTGGAGCGGGGAAACAGGAGGAGCAGCCGGTTGGCGATCTCCTTTTTCATCAGGCTGCGGATGGCCCCTTCGTTGAGCCTCTTTTCCTCGGCGGCGATGGAAATGGCGATGTCGCAGGAGTCGGAGGCGGCCTTGCCGTCGCACAGGGTGACGGACACGGCGTCGGACCCGCAGCCGAACTGCCTGGCGTATTCTTCGCCGACGATCTTCCTGACCCGCTCCAGGTCCTCCCGGCCGAAGAAATTCATCGGGGCGAAGATGAAAATGACCTTGATCTGTGTCATATTCCTGTTCCTTTCATGTTGGCGGGGGCGGGATGGGTTCTTCTGTCCGGAGGCCCTCAGGCGAACACGATCTCGCCCTTGTTCTTGTTCAGAAGGTTGTTCAGCTGCTCGTCCATCTTTTCGGCCGACAGCACCTCGATCTCTTCGGACTTAACCTCGTTGTCGGCGTCCACCGACGCCAGCACCACGCCGTCCTCGCCGAGCTCGGCCAGGAGGTCGTCAACCTTGTGGACATTTCCGGACCTTTCGGCTTCGGCGGTCACTTCCTTTGCAAGCTTGCTGATGCGGGAAATAAAGACGCGCCTTCCGGCCGAGGCCCTGATCTTGTCCCGGACCTTCAAAAGCAGATTTTTGATCGTGAGCAGAACGAGCTTTATCACCATTGTCGCCAGGATTGCCGCCCCGATCATCAGGAGAACCTTTGCAAGGAGCAATAACATGGTTTCTTCCTCCCTATATCAATCGTTGTCCGTATCCAGCTTCATGTTCCGGCGGGTTTCGCCCTTCAGGAAGTTCCGGACGGAATCGTCGATGTCGCGCGCCATGATCTGCCTTCCGAGATAGGCGTCCCGGCCGTTTTTGATGGGATATCCGGCCTTGTCCGTCATCAGCTGCACCACCTCGAACTGCTCGCCCTTTGGGACGACACTCAGAACGCAGCCCGCCACCTGGGGATTGTCGTCCGCCACGTCCATCAGGTACTGGCGTGCGTCCCGCATTTTGAACAGCGTCGGATGGACCTCTTCGCCTCCGATAATCCTCCACAGGATGTCTTCCGCCATCCTTCCCAGATCCTTTGCCATCTTTCCGTCCCTCCGCAATATCTTTTGTCGTTCAGTTCCTGAGGAAAAAACAGTCCTCGACGCCGAAAAGTTCCTTTACATGGCCGCTCATTTCGCTGAAACTGAACAGGCGCTCATGGGAAGCGGTTCCCCGCACCTTGTCCACCTCGAAGGCCACCACGGTCTTTTTTTCGTCCAGCCCGTCGGGGAAACGGTAGCCCAGCCTTGTAATCCAGCGCCGGTTGGCGAAAGCGACCACCTTGTCCTTATCGGGGGTGTCCGGGGTTTCCTTCGCCCAAATGTGGAGCAGCGCTCCGTCCAGCACCTCCGCGGTGACCTGCTTGTCCAGCAGGAGGGAAAAAGGCTTTTTCGGGTTCCGCCGGATGAATATCCAGGCCGCCGCTCCGGCGGCCAGCAGAACGGCGCCGATCACGGCAAAGGGGACCCAGGAAACGGCCGGCGCGGCCGCGGCGGTTTCAATGGCTTCTGCTGCAGCTGACATGGAATAATCCTCCCTTCGGTTATAACAAACCTTGTTTTTCCGTGCGAGTCATCCCCTGAGGATGAAATACTTCTGTCCGTTGAACAGGCCCTTCACCTTGTCGGACATCTCTCCGAAGCTGATAAGGCGCGCCTTCCGGACGCTTTCGGTCTCCGTATCCATGACGAACTGGATCAGGTTGGTTTCGCTGTCCAGCTCCGCCGGGCAGCCGGTGACGCCGAACTCGTCCAGCATCTCCCGGCAGGGGAACGCCGCGACGCACACCTCGTTCTTCTCCAGGGGGCGCGCCCAGTCCGCCAGGGTCCGACCGTCCAGCCGGTCCACGGTGACACAGTCCTCCAGGAACCTCCCGAAGGGGATCGGGGACTCCGGGATCCGGGCCTCTTCTTCGGGGCCGGCGTCCTCACGGACCAGCCGGTACACTCCGTAGGCGGTCAGCGCCGCCGCCGCCGCGATCAAAAGCTTTCTCATGTTCATCCTCCTTTTATGCGGACACCCTGATCTCGTCCATTGTCCGGATGGAGTCGTCCACGCCCGCTTCGCTGGTGAGGCTGATCTCGATCACCTCGCCCGTGTCTTCGTCGACCGCGTCCAGGGAAACCACGTTGACGGTCCGGGACTTGATCTTCGCCTTGATGGTGTGGACGAGCATTTTCGACGCGGCCTTGTTCCGCGCTTTGGCCAGTTCCCTGCGGATAATGGCGCCGATATTGCTCTTTTTGATGAGCTCCGCCACGGTGACCGCCAGGGTAAAAGCCGCGCAGCCGACCAGCAATCCGAATAAGATCCAACCGAGCATCCCGCACACCGTCCTTTCGTGGCTACAGCTTACACCGCGCGCGCGGACGGGATTGCGGACCTTTTCCGGGGCTTCGGGAGGAAGAGGCTCCGGAGCATTTTTGTCGGGAATCAGGCTTTCCCGCTCTTGAAAAGCAGCAGCATTTCCGCCGCGGTTCCGCGCATGCTTTCAGGCTTCCGGAGGATGGGGACGGAGCCGGAGAAGAGCCACCGGCCGGCGTCGGTCTCGCGGCTGTACAAATCGCCGGTTTCGAATTGCTCCCAGGTCACAAGGAAGGGCAGCGAGCCCTCGTCCCTGCGCCCGTAGATGCCGGTGGAGGCGACGGCCGTGCCGTATACGGCGCCGGACGCGTCCGATTCCGTCATGCAGGCATAGACGGCGTCTCCCTTCGGGATCCAGAAAGCATCTTTGACAATCTGTGCGTCGCGGTCGCAAAGGGAACCGTATTTTTGCGCCATTTCCCCGGCCAGGGCGGCAAGACGGGCGTTTTCGGGCAGGGGAGGGTATTCCTCTGCCCCGGACGCTTTCAGACCCCGTGAAATGGCGGCACGGTAAAGCTGGCCGACGGTTTTTTTGTCGTCGGTCATCCCCTCGATGCCGTGCCGCATGAAGCCGGCAAGGAAGCGCATGGCCGCCGGATCCCCGCGGTACGCGGCCCGGAGGAACAGGTCCGCCGCGGCGGAGGCGGACATGGGAAGGCCGTCGCCCCGAATATACCGGCTGCCAAGGAGCAGGGCAGCTTTCGCGCTGCCATCCAAAGCCGCCGCGTGCAGGCGGAGAAGGCTTTCGTCCGCGGCGTCCGCCGGGGCGTCGTTCAATTCCAGACGGCACTGGTAATAAACCTGGGGATATTTCTGTTTCATATCCTCCGAGCGCACCCAGGCGCGCAGGGTTTGAATCCGCTCGATGCTGCCGAAGGCGGGCATCTCGTGAAGCATCCGGATAAAGTAAACGCCGGGTTTTGTTTCCCCGCGCACAATCTCCTGGCTGATTGCTTGTTCCGCCTCGGGGGAACGCGGGTCGAGGCCCGCCTGCCGCAGCAGCAGGCTTTCCGCCGATAAGACGCTTTGCGCGGCGAAAAGGGCGGCCCTGTCCGCGGTGAATCGGGAGGCGATCAGCCAGTCGGCAAAATATGCCCACAGTTTTTTCCCGATGAGCGTGCCCATCATGGGGATCTGCCCCGCGCTTTTTTCCAGCAGGCCGAGCAGCTCGGTCTGCTGCGTATGGTCCGCCCGGATGTGGCCGATCTGCTGCCCGAAGAGGGCCAGAAGCTCGCCGTCGTCCAGGGTCTCCGCGCAGGCGTCGTTGACCGCGATCATATGCCCCTGGCTGCGGGATCCCCTGACCTCGGCCGTCAGGTCATAGCCGTTTTTCAGGAAGAGCGGGTATTCCTCCGCACAGTTCAGCCGTTTCAGCGCCAGGCGGTACAGGGCATACAGCCTGGGGGCGGTATAGCGGTTCACCGGGAACCAGCGGGCCGCCGCCTCGGGCAGGTCGTCCAGGTTTTTCATGATCTGCGCCGCCTGCTTGCCGAGCCAGTCGTACACGGGGACCGACTGGATGGCCCTGGCCGCGTCGAACTCCAGGGGGTGGATCATGTCCGCGTCATACAGTTTGCCGTATTCGATCTTCATTCCCCGGCCCCTCCCTGCGCAAATCGGGTCAAACGGGCGTAGCGTTCGGGCAGATGCGCGTAATCCTGCATCAGGCCGGCGAAAGCGCCCGCGGTTTTCTGCATGATCCCCCTGCCATAGCGTTCCACCTGGGGAACAAAGGTGCCTTCGGGCCCGAAATCGAACCGGTCCAGCATTTCCCGGGGGACAGTGCCGTAAAGAATATTGCGGAGCGCTTCCTTCAGGTTTCCCGTGGCCAGCCAGACCGCCCGGTCCTGGGAATAACGCATGGCCCGCTTCCATTCGTACAAAAGCGCCAGCGCCGCCTGGGGAGCGAATGGCAGGGGAATGGTGCCCGACATGTTTTCGGCCAGCCAGATCATGTGTTCCAGCCGATGGTGCCCGGCCCGGACGCCCGCGACGGCGGCGATGATCCTGCACCTGATCATGGACAGGTCGTTTTCCTCCGTCAGCACGGAGGGAATCACCACGGTGGGGACCCGGTACCCGCCCGGCTGCGGGTCATAGGAAAAGCGCCGCGCGATGTATAGCCGGGGCGGCTCCTCCAGGCCGAAGCGCTCCGCTTCCTCCGCCGCCATGCGGGCGAGGGGATGCTCCGGCGGGAGATGATAACAGGAGGAGGACAGGATATACAGGTTCGTTTCGTCCAGGCCCTCGCCCATGGCGCTTTCAGACCATCCGGCCGCCTGGGTCAGCGCCATGATTCTTTCGGTGGCCGCCCGTTCCTCGGGGTGGATGTAATCGCCGATATCGATCACGCCGTTTTTCACTGCCGTTCCCTCCCTTCCCATTTTTTCAGGATATCCTTGTATCCGCCGTCAAACCATGCCTTCAGTTCGCGCATCCTCTCCACGGGCGGGGTGGTGGACCAGTTCAGCTTTTTCCACAGACCTGCCAGGGAAGTCATCCAGTTGGGGCAGACGTCGTCCGCTCCCAGCATGAAGGCCTCGGCTGCGGCGGCGGTCTCCGCGTCGTCCATGCCCCGCATCTCCCGGGGAGGCAGGCCCGCCTCGGCCAGGATGCACCTGACCGCCGCCGGATACGACTGGCAGGCCAGCAGCCCGCCCCGGTCGGACGAAAGGTCTGCGGCCCGCAGGCAGGCCTCCAGCGCCATCTGGAAAGGCCTGGTGAGAGGCGTATCCACCATCACCTGGCACACGGTGGCCAGCAGCACATGCCCGCCCTTGAGCATGGCGACCGCGTTGCCAAGGACGTAATACAGCATGTCCTCGTCGTATTCCCGGAGGATATAGTCCGGCATCAGGATCTGTGCGCTGTCCGGCCCGTCGCCTCCGACGCTTGCAGAGGTTGAGCGTTCGTGGGTGACGAACAGCCGCGGCGCATAGGATACGTCCAGGATCCGGCAGGTGTTTTTCAGTATCCCGTTAAGCCATGGATCGGCTGGTTCCGTGACCTCGACATAACGGCCTTCGACGATCCGCCGCATCAGCGCGACGCTGGAAGCGGACAGCAGCGCAAGGCCTTTGGAAACCAGGGAGCTGCTTTCTTCCGTGCCGCGGACAAAGGCGTGATCTTTCGGATGGATGTAATCGTCCGAGCGCAGGCCCGTAAATACGATCTTTTCATTCATGGCCGGTTCCTTTCCTTCCTGATAAGAGAGTCGAGTTCGGGAAAAGGCGTACTCTCATGATGTCTGAGCGTCGTTGAAGGCAGGAAAACCTTCGGCGCGCGCCTCCCGGGCCGCCCGGGCGATCAGGCAGGCCTCGCGGACCGGCACGCGGATATCCCCCGTCTCAGCCAGCATGGCGCCGGGACAATAGAGGCAGTCATCGGAATATGCGCATTCCCGGCATTCCCTGTTCAGGCTTGAGAATTTGAAATCGGCAAACCGCTTCACCCTGTCGCTGTTCCAGATGGTTTGGATATCGGTTTCCCGGATGTTTCCGAGCTTCACGGCATAGCCGTTGCACGGGAACACATTGCCGTAGGGATCCACGCTCAGACAGCAGCTGCCCGCGCCGCAGACGGGCTCCTCCGGATCCCTCGGGGAAGGCCCGGTGAACACGCCGTCCGAGGCGATCTTCATCAGGCGTTTGTAGGCTTCCACGTCGCCGACCCTAAGCAGCGTGGGGGAGACGCAGCCCTTGTTGGTGGAGCAGATCAGGTAGGATACCTGGTGTGAAAACCCCAGCTGTCCGCAAAGCCGGTGGAGCTTTTCGAACCCTTCCAGCGCGGTGCGCATGACGGGCGTCTTGACGTTGACCATGACGCCGGCGCATTTGAGGCGCATCATCGCGTAAAGCGTCTTTTCGAAGGAGCCCGGCACCTTTGTGATCGCCTCATGCTCCTCCGGGATGCCGGAATACAGGCTGAAGGAAACGGACCTGGGATGCAGCAGGGCAATCTCGTCCAGCGTTTCGTCGGACAGCCCGATGCCGTTTGTGAATACGCTGACCGCGAAGCCCGATTTGTCCGCGTAGCGCAGGATGTCCGTCAGGTCCTTCCGCAGGGCCACCTCGCCGCCGGTGAAGGTGACGTTGAGGACGTCCATGGCCTTCAGCCGGTCCAGCAGGGCGAATACCTCCTCCGTGGTCATCTCCGTGCCCGCGTCCTTTTCGGTGTCCGCCACATAGCAGTGGGCGCAGCGCTCGTTGCACCGGTAGGTCAATTCGATGGTGACGCTTTGCAGGATATGGTTTTTGATGCAGATCCTGTTGATCAGGTCCTCGGGAACCGGCCGCGCTTGCGCCGGAGGAGGCGTTTCGCCGTCGATGATCTTTTTGTCCTCGAGATCGGCCAGGCATTCCAGGATATCCCTGCGGAAGGAGTCCGTGTCCTCCACGCCGTAGATTTCCAGCATCCGTTCGCAAATTTCATCCGCCGTGATTCCCGGGCTGGATTCCAAGATCTTCAGAATGTCGTATACCGTTTCGTTGAAAAGATAGGAATAGCCCGTGCGGAGCTGCATCACATAAGTTTTGTCCCCGTACAGGTTCACATGGGTGCCGGTCATGAGGCGCATGGCGTCAGCCTTCCTTCCGTTTTGATGGGCATATTATAAAAAGCGCCGGGGCGAAGGAACGCGCGGCCCCTCGTCCCGGCTTTTCCGGGCCGTCAATGTCCGCAGGCGGAATTGACATTGTTCACCAGCTTGCCGCAGGAGCTCATGCAGGCGGAATAATTGCCTTCCGCGATTACGGCGGGCTTCCTGTATTCCTTCTTCATGGCCGGCACCTCCTTTCTGTTTCGCAAGTCCATTTTATCCTGTCTCAGGCGCATTTTTGCGTTCCGTTTCCGGCCGGCGTCAGCGGCCGCCGTCTTCCCGGACGGGCGGGGAAGCCTGTCCTCCGTCCGTTTTCATCTGTTCCGCGAAATACCGGTGAAAGGCCTTCGCCGCCAGGCAGTGGCCCTCCTGCACGGCGAAAAGCCCGCCGGTTTCCACATAGTTCGCACCGACGCAGTATACGCATTCGTTCCGGTATTCGCATTCCCCGCAGCCAGTGTCCGAAAACCGCAGGGAACGGATTTTTTGAAGCAGGGGATTGCGCTCCCAGAATTCGGCGACCGGGGTGGTCCTGACGTTCCCGCAGGGCACCGGCAGGGAGGTGCAGACGTAGTAATCCCCGTAAGGATTGACGGTAAAGGCCATCACGCCGGCTTCACAGATGGGGCCGTTCACGTTCCTGACCCGGTAGGGGGTGCGGGCTTTGGGGTATTTCTGCTTGGCTTCCACCACGCGCTCGTAATCCCGGAGGTCCGTCAGCCTGTACCGGGCGGGGTCGGCGCTCCCGTTGTTGCCGCAGGTAAGGTACATTCCCGTTCCCAGGCCCACCCGCAGCCGTTCCGCCAATTTGACGATATTGGGGAAATCATCGACGGTCGGGGTCATGGCGACCGTCTTCAGGCCCACTGCAATCCCGTTGCACCTGAGCCGCATGACGGTGTCCAGCGATTTTTTGAAGGAGCCCTTCACCTGTGTCACCCTGTCGTGGGTCTCCGGGGAACCGCCGTAGAAGCTGACGTAGACGATCTTCGGGGGGTAAGCGTAAAACATCTCCATCTGCTCCGGGGTGAACAGGGTACCGTTGGTCATCAGGGTAATCAGGAATCCCCGCTCGGCGGCGGACCGGTAGATTTGTGAAAAATCCGGCCGCGTACCGATCTCCCCGCCGCTGAGCACCAGTTCGTTCACCCCAAGGTCCCGCAGCTCGTCCATCAGGCGGGAATATTCCTCGGCCGTCATTTCCCCGGCTTTCTCCTTGGGGGCGTCGCAGGTGTAGCAGTGAACGCAGCGCTCGTTGCAGCGGTAGGTCAATTCCAGCGATACGGCCATCAGCCGATGGTGCGCCCAGCAGTAATCGGTGATATGGTCCTCCGGCATCGGGCCGGGGTTCTCTTCCGCGACGGGGTCCAGGATCCCTTCCCTTCGGAGCGTGCAAAGAAAATCCGCCGTGTCCCGGCGCGCTTCCTCCGCGGAGGGTACGTCGTATTCCCGGGAAAGCGCCTGCGCGATGCGATCCTCGTCGGTTTCGCCCCCGGCGACACGGGAGAGGATGAAGGCGGCTGTCCCGTCGAACACATAGGATTTATGCGTATTCAGATTAAGGATATACTCTTTGTCCCGGTATGACCGGCGGAGCACATGGTCGCGAAACATACATATCCCCTCCCATCGAACGCGGAAGCCGGGGTCGAAGGGCCCGCGGCTCAAATAAAAGGCGGAAACGCGCTGCGCCGGGCGGAGATGCCGGTGATCCTGAGGCGGTCCTCATAATCCAGGAAAAAACGGCTGCCGCCCAGATGCCGGACCGGCGCGTCCAGGCGCAGGACGGCCTCGGAGCATTCGCCGCTGCGCAGGAAGGCTTTCTGCCGTCGCTTTTCCTCGGGGCCGGAGCGCAGCTCCATCACGGCGCCGACAGAAGCGCTTTCGCCCCGGAAGCGCAGGCTTACCCGGCTTTGATCCGGGACCGAAAGCACGCTGTTCAGCGTGCCCTCCAGGTTGAGCAGCAGGCAGTCCACCTGCGCGCTCTCCTCAGTGACGGGCGCGTCCGGGGAGGTGTCCAGGGATCCCAGGGTCTCGGCCAGGGGATCCAGGAAAGAACGGAAAAGGCCGTTGGGCCGCTCCGCCATGTCCCTGACCGCCTCAAGGTAGTTCCCGGCCAGGGTTTTCACCGGCCAGCGGCCCAGGTAATCCTGCACCAGGCGCTCCGTTTCGATCTGCACCGTCCTGACGCGCAGGGATTCCCTGTCCTGCCCGAAAAGATTGATATAGACAATCACGTTGGGGATGCCCAGAACGGCGCAGGCGCGGACCTGGCGGATGCCCTCCCGCCCGAGGCCCGTGCGGGCGCTGACGGTGATCACCGCGGCGTCGGGACGCCTGGGCGTGGCCGCGAGATAGGCCAGGTGGTCGCTTCCCGCAAGGTCGGTCAGCAGCCATGTCTGACCGCCGCCGCTCACCTCGGCCGTTACCGCCCTGACGTCCGCCCCGCCGGGCCACGGGTCCTTTTCCTCTGCGTCGCCGCCGATATGGCGGCGGCGGGGTTCGTTCAGGTCCTCAAAATAATAATCGTTGGGCATCCCGGTCAGGGCCAGGTAGCGGAGGAGGGTGGCGAGGAGGGTGGTTTTGCCGGCGCCCTCGTCCCCAAGGAAGACTGCCCTGAGTTCTTTTTCGGAAGGCATAGTTGGCTCCTTTGAAGAGGGTATTATATTGACAGCACGATTTATTATACGCGGCGGGCGGGAAGGGTGTCAAGGCTGGGCCCCGCGTCACGGCGTATTCGCGGCGCCGGGAAAAGTAAAGACAAATGTAACTGTTCAGTCGTGTGTGAAGGAGAACAAACGTATGGCAGCAGCGGGGAGGTATCGGAGGGATCTCCCTCCGATTATGATCCGTTTCAGCGG
>CADANQ010000062.1:0-3998 GCA_902789365.1 uncultured Eubacteriales bacterium | reverse complement strand
TTCCCTTCCCCGGACTCCGTTCTTCGCCCGGGGGGTTCGCGGGGGGTACGGGTACCCCCCGCGGTATCTGTTCTGTCCGCAGGACTGAACAGATACAGACAAATCCCGTTTTTTGTGGTATGCTTATGGGGCACACAGTAAACTACGGGAGGCCCGGTATGAAAAAACGGTTCGCGTTTCTTGTCATCCTGATTCTTCTTTTTCCGCTCCTGATCTCGTCCGCCCCGGCGGAGACCACCCTGGGCTTTGCCCGCCTGTCCATGAGCGCCAACGTGCGCTCGGGCGTGATTGTCAAGGGCAAGCTGGACCCCGGCAACACCAGCTACCGCCTGCCCGAGGGGGCCATGGTCTATATCTGGGACGTCTGGGAGGGCGTGGACGGCGAGATGTGGTACCATATCACCTGCCAGTTCGAGGAAAACGGAAGACTCCGGGGCCGGCAGGGCTGGGTTGTGTCCTCCTGTGTGGACAGCGAACCGCTGTTTACCGACGTGGTGGCCATATCCGGGGACGCCGACGGCTTCCTTGCCCTCAGGAGCGACGGCACGGTGACCGGCGCGGCGCGGTTGACGGGGGACACCTCCTCGTTTTACAAAACCCTGGCGGGCGTGAAGGACGCTGTGTCAGTCAGCGCAGGAGCCGAGGGGTACCTTTGCGTCCTGAAGGATGGAAGCGAAACGGTGATAGGGAAGGTCCCGAAGGCCGACGGACTTACGGGCCGGGTGCTGGCGGATACCATGCAGGAGGAAAGGACTGTCCTGACCTCCGAGGGCCTGTTCTCATCCAAAGCGCTTTCCTGGGTCTGGCCCGAGGAAGGGGCGGACCTTTCCCGGGTCGCCGACATGGAGCAGAAACAGGGGAGCGTTTTCATGCTTATGGACGACGGCACCGTTGCCTGCGCGGCTTTTGAGGACGACCGCTTTTTCATCATGCCCGAGGAGATGCCGGATTTTTCACAGTGGAAGGATATCGTCAGCGTCGATACGGTCCTCTGGCACCCCGAAGACGTATATTTCTACGAGGTCTTCGCCGCGGTCAAAAACGACGGTACGGCGCGGATCTCGCCCCGGTTCATCGAACGCTATACCCTCGGGTGGGAGGACCTGAAGCAGGTCTCCCTGGCGTCGGATTACCTGGTTGGGGTGTCGAAGAGCGGCAGGGTCTATGCCGCCGGGCGTGAGGAAAAGATCATCGAAGAGGTGTCCGCCTGGACCGGAATCACCGCCGTATGCGCCTGCGACGGGTACTGCATCGGGCTGAAGGAGGACGGCACCCTGGTGTTCGCCGGAAAGTTCTCTTACGGCTATGTGGAACCGAAATCGGAATAACGGAAAACAGCATTCATGAAAAAACGGCCCGATCGCACTGATCCGGGCCGATTTTCGAAGTTTCGGTTCTTTACGCGGGCGGGCCGCGGGGGACGGGACCTTACCGGAAGCGGACGTCCTCCAGGAAGCGCCGCATCCCGTCCGGCATCCTCCGCGAGGGGTCGAAATGGGTGTCGCCGAGGGGAACCTGTTTGTTCTTTCCGTGGTAATCGCTCCCCGCGGTGACGTACAGGCCGTATTTTTCGGCCAGGGTAAGCATTTCAGTCTGTATTTGCGGCGTATACCCGGAATAAAAGCACTCCGCGCCCCGCAGACCGAAGTCAATCAGTCTGCGCAGGCGGCGGTCCAGTTCATTGCCGACGATCGTTTCCTTTCCGCTGCCGAAGGGCGGATGCGCCAGCACGGGTATGCCGCCGCCCCGGAGGATGCCCGCGATTGCCTCCTCCGGGCGGACATATTCGCCGGGGACCTTCGCTCGGTCGATATATTCGCGGATCGCCTGTTCCCTGGTCGGGGCGTAACCGTATTTCACCATCAGGTTCCCGATGTGCGGCTTTCCCGGGTTGTCCAGGGCCATCAGGCGGCGGACCTCATCCTCCGGGAAGGAAAAGCCGAACGCCGTCCGTAAACGGTCCAGCCGCGCCGCGGTCTTCGCCATGCGCAGGCGGTGCCCTTTATCCGCCACGCTTTGAACGCAGGGGCCTTCCGCGTCATAGCCGTAACCCAGAATATGGTATTTACCCTCCCCGTCGCGGCAGGAGAATTCCACGCCGTTCAGGAACAGGGGATCTCCGGGGGCGAGCAGACCGCGGATCCGGAGGCAGCCCTTCACCGCGTCATGATCGGTCAGCGCAAACAGGCCGATCCCCGCCTTGCGGGCAAGGGCAAGAAGCTCTTCCGGCGCGTCCGTGCCGTCGGAGACCGTTGAATGTATATGCAGGTCGATCTTCGGAATATCTTTCATCTTTACATCACCATCCGGATTCGGCCGGGAGCGACGGCAAAACGCGCGGCGTTTTGCCCCGGCCGCCTTACCGCTCACAGTATAGCATACATGGCGGCAATCCGGAATATACAAAAACCGCCCGGAATCGTCCGGCGGTCACGCCCACGGACCGCGCCCGGGGAATGAAGGAGGAGTGAAAGGAATGATCAGATCAGTCAGGCGTGAGGAGATACCGTTATGCGTCCGTGTGATCCGGCGGAGCCACCGGACGGTGGCGGATCAGTTTGGCATTACCGAGGAAAATGCGCCGAGGTATGTGGCTTTTGCTACCGACGAAAACCGCCTTCTGTGGCATATGGACAATGAACACCGCCTGATGTACCTGGACGAGGAGGACGGCGTGATCCGGGGGTATTATTCGCTGCTTCGTATCTGTTCAGTCCTACGGACAGAACAGATACCGCGGGGGGTACCCGTACCCCCCCGCGAGCCCCCCGGGCGAAGAACGGAGTCCGGGGAAGGGAAACCCCTTCCCCGGCATCGGGACCGTGTACCCGATAGGCCGTTACATGAAGCTTAAGCGGATGATAATCGGAGGGAGATCCCTCCGATACCTCCCCGCTGCTGCCATACGTTCGTTCGCCTTCACACACGACTGAACAGTTACGCTGCTTCTTAAAAAGGACGGCGAATGCGAACTGGGCAATCTTTCCGTGCTGCCGGAGTACAGGCATCAGGGAATCGGCACGGCGCTGCTGAAGCATGCCGTCAATACGGCCCGGGATATGAACTGCGGGATCATGCGCCTGAGCATCGTGAAGGAAAACACGACGCTCAGAAAATGGTACGAACAGAACGGGGCGGTCCATACGGGAAAGGAGAAGTATGATTTTTTCCCCTTTACCTGTGGATACATGATGATCCGGCTGTAAACTTTTTTTGCGTTTTTTTTGCGCCGCCGTCAGGGCTTTTTTTTGCGCCGCCGTCAGGGCATTCTTCCCTAATCCGTCCCCCGCGTCCCGGCACATGCAGGCGGGAACCGCTGTTTTTCGGCGACAGGCTGTTCGCCGATTCGGGGTGAAGGGGTGAAACCTCTTCCGTGGGGTTTGGGGCCGCGCAGGCCCCATAAGCCGCCGGCAGACGCCAAACACATAGAACCGTCCCCTGTGTTCATCTCTCAGACAATCCTGTACCGATACTTATGTTCGAATATGGTTCCTATTCGTCCAGATCGTTCGTTCCACAGAAAAATGCAATCACAGGTCCTCAAGTCATTACAGCATAGAACCTGATCCCTTTCTCTTCAATAACCCTTCATTTATTGATTTCCCGCCGGCTTGTTTGCTATACTCTTTTGGGGAGGTTTTCCTGTTTTTAACTTTCCTTCTCCCACTTCCTGCATTTTTATGCGGCTTTTTTCGGGCACTGTTCCCTTATCTTAATGCCATTGGGACGGTTCTCCTTAAACATTACGCGTCGTCTTCGTATATCCTTTGCCGGTGATCCCCGCAGCATCACATGGCAGATCCCGCTGTTTCCCGCTGCTCTTGCTGTTCTCGCCATATTCATCACCCGGTTCATTATAGGTCATTCTTTGCTTTTCTGTCATTACAGAGAACCGTCCCCAATGGCATTAAGATAGTCCTGAAACCGGGTCATTGTAATTGCTTCTTAGCTCCGGTTGCTTAATGTAACAATTGAATCCAGCCAGTATACTCAGGCAC
>CADANQ010000061.1 GCA_902789365.1 uncultured Eubacteriales bacterium | reverse complement strand
CCTTCGGCCTCCGCGGGCTTACGTTCCCGCTTGATGGGCTTATCCTCAGTTTCGGATTGTTCATGCCTTGCTTACAGCGATTCGCATTGTTACGACATTTGGCCCTTCCCGGTTCGGTGCTCCCGGTACTATGGCCTCAGCTGACTCCCGGTCACTACGCTTTTTTTCTCGCACTCGGCTTCTCTCCGCTCTCGCTTCGTTCTTCGCCTCGCTGACCGGGCCTCCCGGGGTAAGACACTGTTCTTTCGCCGCACAACCTCCGGATTTACTGCTTCGGTTTTACGTTTACCCTTTGGGCTTCGGATTGTCTGGCACCCTTGCCCACCGTTTAGCCTTGTATCCGGTTTCTGTTCGTAGGCTCCTCGGCTTTGCTACTCCGCTTCCTCCCCTCCTGTCCTGTCATTGCTGACAGCAGCTTGCGGTTCGCTACACTTGGCGGTAACTACCCGTGGCGGGACTTTCACCCGCAAGAACTGTGCCATGCCCGGCACACCATAATAAACGGGCTGCCGCGTTTTTGTGATTGCGGCAGCCCGTTTCGTATTCCTTTTTTACATCAGGTCCCTGTGCGTATACTTTGCTCCGCCGCTTTCCATTCCGCCGACGGTCTGTCCGGAACCGCGCAGGACATATTTGTAGGTGCACAGTCCTTCCACCCCCACCGGACCGCGGGCATGGAGCTTGGATGTGGAAATGCCCACCTCGGCCCCGAAGCCGTACCTGTACCCGTCCGCAAAGCGGGTGGAGCAGTTGCGGTATACGCCGGCGCTGTCCACCATGGTGAAGAACAGGTCCGCCGCGGCGTCGTTTTCGGTGATAATGGCGTCGGTATGGTGGGAACCGCAGCGGTTGATGTGTTCGACGGCTTCCTCCAGGGATGATACCACCCGGATGGATACGATGGCGTCCAGATACTCGGTATGCCAGTCGCTTTCGTCCGCGGGGAGGCAATCAACCGCGGCCCGGGTCCTTTCGCAGCCCCGGATCTCCACGCCCCTGTTTCTCAGGGCACCGCACAGCCCGGGCAGGATCCGTCCGGCAGCCGCTTCGTGGACAAGAATAGTCTCGGTGGCGTTGCATACAGCCAGGGCCTGCGTCTTCGCGTCAACCGTCACCTTCACCGCCATATCGGTATCGGCGTCGGCGTCGATATATGTATGGCAGATTCCGTCCGCGTGGCCCATGACCGGGATCCGGGTATGGTCCATGATATAGCGGATGAAGGCGTTCCCGCCCCGGGGAACAATCAGGTCCACCTTGCCGTCCTGCTTCAGAAGGTCGTTGACCTCGTCCCTGCTTTCCATCAGGGCGCACCAGCCGTCCGGCAGGATGCCCCGGCCGCTTTCCCGAAGAATTTCAAACAGCTTCCTGTTGCTTTCGGCGGCTTCCCGGCCTCCTTTGAGCAGGATGGCGTTGCCGCTTTTGACGCAGAGGGAGCCGATCTGGATCAGCGCGTCGGGACGGCTTTCAAAAATCACGCCGATGACCCCGATCGGGCACGTTCTCCTTTCAAGGACAAGTCCCGGGGTCAGTTCCCTTTTCAGGGTGACCCTGCCCAGGGGATCCGGTATGTCGGACAGGGAGGCGAGCCCCAGCCGCAGGGTTTTCAGCTTGGATTCGTCCATGGAAAGCCGTTTCATCAGCGGCTGGGCAAGACCCTCCTCAGACGCCCGGGCCATATCATGGCGGTTGGCCTCGAATATGGCCTCTTTTTCGCTCTCCAGCAGTTCGCTCAGCCTTGCGAGCACCCTGCGGCGGTCTTCCCCTGTTACCTTCAGCAGGGCATAGGACGCTTCCCTGGCCCTTTCAGCGGCTTCTGCGATGGTCATTTGCGCGCCTCCTTCAGCTGAAACGTTTTTCAAGCTCTTCATAGTTTTCGTGCGTAATCAGGGCGTCGTGCCTGGTTCCGTCAAGCTGAATCACATAGGTCCACCGTCCGTAAGGGGTAATGTTGCGGATGTGGTGGATATTGATGATATAGCTTTTATGGCACCTGAAAAATACCGATTTGTCCAGCTTGTCCTCAATCTCCTGCATCGTTTCGGGGATGACGTACCGGCCGTCTCCCACCGTATACATGACCGTGGCCCGGTCCTCCCGCTGAATCAGGAGAATCTCCTCCGGATCCAGGAAAATGACGCCCTCCCGGTGCTTCACCATCAGACGATCGGTAAGGGAACGCCTTCCGGCTTCCCTTACCGTTTCCTGACGCATGGCCCGCTGCTTTTCATCCATCTCACGTATTCTGTCCAGCGTCGCGTCGAGCCTTTCCAGGTTGAACGGCTTCACCAGGTAATCAAAGGCGTACACCTCAAAGGCTTCCCCCATGTACTCCTCATGACCCGTGGCGAAGACCAGCTTGCATTCGGGGTCCTTGTCCAGAATCTCCCTGGCGCAGTCGATCCCGGAGACCTCGGGCATATCCACGTCCAGGAAAACGACCCGGGGCCGCAGCGCCTCATATTTTTCCAGCGCTTCCCTGCCGTCCCGGGCCTCGTCCAGCACGGTAAAGCCCGCCGTACGCTGAACGCGCTTTTTAAGGATCATCCTTATCCCCGGGTCATCGTCGCAGATGAGCACGGTGATCTCATGATCTTCCACGCGCGTTCCATCTCCTCTCCGCCGGTCTCTTCAGGATTTCGGCCATGACCACCGCCTTCGCCCATTCCCGGGCCTCCTCATGCCTTTCCGGATGCGCCGGATTTTCATGATTCTCAGAGCACGGTGCCGCGTACATCCCGTCGTGGCAGGGGTCCGTTCCTTCACGGGCCATAACGGTTTGATTCCAGTCGGTCTCTTCCGCCTGGCCTTCCATTGACATAAATCCGGGCGTATAGGCCGCAAGCGATTCAGACCGGCGCGGAGCGCCCGCGTCTGGCGTCGGTGAGGCGGGAGACGGAGAAGCGGCATTCGCGTTCTGCGTGGAAGGAACAGCCCGGGCCGGGTTTCCGGCTGAATCCGATTTTTTTCTCATTGACTTTTTTGCTTCTTCCACCGCAAAGACCGTCACGCCGGCAAGTATGATTAAGAAGAAAAATACATCCGACATTGCGCCGTCTCCTTTCCGCTGTCATCGGGGCTGTTCCCGCAGGAACAGCCCCGGGACGCGACTAATTACTTTTCGGGCTTCTTCTTGGTGTCCGCGGCAACGCCTTCCGGCGCGGCGGCCTTGGCGATGCCGGTGCGCATTTCGGTGTCGGCGATGGTGTTCTGCATCTGGTAGTAGTCCATTACGCCAAGCTTGCCTTCGCGCAGCGCTTCGGCCATGGCCAGCGGCACTTCGGCCTCCGCCTCGACCACCTTGGCCCTCATTTCCTGAACCGATGCCTTCATTTCCTGTTCCTTGGCGACAGCCATGGCCCTGCGCTCCTCGGCCTTGGCCTGGGCAATGCGCCGGTCCGCTTCCGCCTGGTCCATCTGCAGCTGGGCGCCGATATTCCTGCCCACGTCGATGTCGGCAATATCGATGGAAAGAATCTCATAAGCCGTTCCGGCGTCGAGGCCCTTGTTCAGCACGGTCTGGCTGATCAGGTCCGGGTTCTCGAGCACGGCCTTATGGCTGTTGGAGGAACCGATTGTGGTAACGATGCCTTCGCCGACCCTGGCGATGATGGTCTCTTCGCCGGCTCCGCCAACCAGGTGTTCGATGTTGGTACGCACGGTAACTCTCGCCTTGACCCTGAGTTCGATGCCGTCCTGGGCAATGGCGGCCACCGGAGGCGTTTCAATCACTTTGGGCAGAACGCTCATCTGTACGGCCTGGAGAACGTCGCGGCCCGCCAGGTCGATGGCGCGGGCTGTTTCAAAGGAAAGACTGATGCCCGCCTGCTTTGCGCTGATCAGCGCGTTGATAACCCTTTCCACATTGCCCTTTGCCAGGTAATGGGTCTCCAGCATGTCGGTGTTCACTTCCAGGTCCGCCTTGCGGCCCTGGATATACGCGTTAACGATCTTCTGGGGCGGAATCCTGCGAAAACGCATGCCCACCAGGGTCGAAATCTTCACCGGTACGCCGCTGGCCATCGCGGTAACCCAGAGTCCCAGGGGAACGTAACGGAAGAAGACCAGAAGCGCGATCAGGATGACCGCGGCCACCAGTATCAGTGTGATGTTGCCAATTCCCATAACGATACCTCCTTCAGTATTCAGTCACAGTTGTCATGACGGTCACTTGTCTTCCCGGACCACGATCCGGTTGCCTTCGATGTTGACGATCCGTATGGCAGCGTCCTTGGCAATAAAGCTTCCTTCCGAAACCACATTCAGCCTGACGCCGTCAAAATCACCGATGCCGCTCGGACGAAGGGGGGTTGACGAGACGCCGGTCTTGCCGACAAACGACTCCATATCGTTGGCCGGGGTCTTCTTTTCCAGATCCTTCAGGCCCCACTTCCGGAAGAAGACGCCTCCCGCGGCCCCTTTCAGGCTGAAGGTCAGGGCCACGGCCATCAGCACCACAGCCCCGAGGCACATCCATATTCCCGCCACCGCACCGTAATCAACCCAAACCAGGACGATGGCTGTGATGATGAGCAGCACACCGGAAATCCCGGGGATTCCGACGCCCGGCATGAAAATCTCGACCACCAGCAGCCCAACGCCGCCGATCAGCGCCAAAATGAGCGGAATATTGGAGCCGATAAATTCCCAGAAACTCATTCTTTCACCCGCTTTCCCTTGTTTTTTGACGGTCTCATCCTACCATACCGGGCAAATATATTAAAGGGAAAGCGTCCGAAAGCCGCAATTTGACGCTTCAATTGTCATGATCCGCGCCTGGGGAGGCAATAGCGGACGGAGAGACGCCGCATAAGGCGCTGCCGCCGCCGTTTTCTGAAAAGGGGAGCGCCTCACGGCGCTCCCCCGTTATCCGATCGGAAGAATCAGGGCCTCTTCAGCGTATCCAGGGTAATCACGGGCCTTACGCCGGCCAGAGGAGCGTTCGCCTTGCATCCGATCACGCTGACCGTTCCCTTCTCACCGACAAAAACAACGTTGCCCTGCATACCGCCCGTCGTACGAAGCCACCAGTTGACCGTGCTGTCCCATCCGGGCCTGACCTCGCCCCAACGCCGCAGGCACCAGGGGGTCGCGCTGCCGATCCGCTGCCTGGCGACGGGATACATTTCGTTAACTTCTTCCATGGAAAGGATGTAAACCATATCCTCGGTGTCCGCTCCGCCGCCGATCCCGAAGGTGGGATTCGCCGGGTTCGCAACCGTCGCCGAAAGCATTTTCCCCTTCTCTTCTTCGGTAAAGGCGTTCTCAAAGAACGGTCCGTTCAGCCAGGCGCGCAGGGCGCTGTTCTCCCAGTCGGAGCTCCCGTCGGCGGAGAAGGCCATGGGCTCCAGGGTCTTCTGGCTGATCAGCGTCAGGACATTGCCCTCGTTTTTCAGGATAATCCAGGCGATCGGCTCCGTGCCGTCTCTGTCCCGGTTGTCCTGTTCCCAGGAGCCGAAAAGGAAGGTATCCCCCACGCGATACAGGTCCAGGCGCAGGTCGTCGGCCAGCTCGTTGGCCGTATTCAGATCCGCTTCCAGGCCTTCGATGGCAGCCGCCGCTTCATCGGCCGCGACGGCGGCCGCTTCCCGGGTGTCGCTCAGGTCTGTTTCAAGGGAGGAAATCGTTGCCGCGGCTTCATCCGCCGCCTTTGCGGCGGCGGCTTTGGTTTCACTCAGTTCGGTCTCAAGGCCGCCGATGGTCGCCGCAGCCTCTTCCGCGGCTTTCGCTGCGGCGGCTTTGGTGTCGCTCAGTTCGGTCTCAAGGCTGCCGATGGCCGCCGCGGCCTCATCTGCTGCCTTTGCGGCGGCGGCTTTGGTGTCGCTCAGTTCGGTTTCCAGGCCGTTAATGGTCGCCGCGGCTTCTTCGGCTGCTTTCGCGGCGGCTTCCTTCGTCTGCTTCAGTTCGGTCTCCAGGCCCGCAATGGTTGCCGCGGCTTCGGCCGCCGCGGAATCCGCCGCGGATTTTGCGGCTTCCAGCTCCGCCTTCAGGCCGTTGATCGTTATCTCCGCTTCGTTCGCGGCCTTTTCCGCGGCCCCCTTCGTCTCCTCCAGGCTGGTCTTTACCTCCAGGACCTTTGCCTCCAGTTCCTCGACCCTGGCGCGGGCTTCCTCCGCCTGTTTTTCGGATGCTGCCAGCGCCTTTTCAAGGTCCGCAATGGTTTCGTCAGAAACCGTCTTTGCGCTTGCGGACGCCGCTTCGGCTTCTTCAAGCTGTTTGGTAAGCAGCGTGATCCGGGCGTCATAGGCGTCCGCGGATTCCGCCGCGCCGGTCTTGAGGGTGTCGATCTCGGACTGGAGCGAGAGGGTCTTGTCCTCGTAGGCCGCCTTTTCCTCCGCCGACGCCGTCTTCAGTTCGCCGATTTCGGATTCCAGGGCAGCCATCCTTGCCAGCGTTTCCTGCGCGGCTTTGGCGGTATTCAGTTCTTCCTGGATGGACTGGATCGATTCCTCAGCCGTCTTCGCCGCCTGCGCGGCTTCCGCCCGGGTGGCGTCCAGCTCCGCCTGGAGGTCGTTGACCCGCCTGGAGGTCGCTTCCACATTTGCTCCGGCAACGGTCAGCTTGGACCTGGCTTCCTCAAGCTCGCTTTCCAGGTCGGAAATCCTGCTGTCGTATTCTTCCTTTGTCGTATTGGCCTGCGTCCTGCTTTCCTCAAGAAGCGACTCGAGATCCGCGATCTTCCGGGACGTTTCCTCGGCGTCGGTGTTCACCTGAGTCAGTTCCGCCTTGGCTTCTTCCAGTTGGGTCTCGAGTTCGGCAATCTTTTCGGAATACTGCGATTCAGCATTCTCCGCACTTTTCCTGATTTCCGCCAGCGCGCCTTCGAGTTCTTCAACCTTTTTGGTGGCGGAGGCAGCCGCCTGCTCGGCGTCCTCGCGGGCCTGGATCAGCATGCCTTCCAGCTCGCCGATTCTTGTCTGGGATGAGGCCTGCGCCTCCGCCGCGCTCGCGATCTCGCTGTCGAGCCTGGCCTGCAGTTCCTCCGCCCTGACGTTCATCTCGCTGGTCTCGGTGCGCGCCTTGTCAAGGCTGGCCTGGGCTTCCGCCAGCTGCGCCTCCAGGAGGGCGATCTTCTCGGAGTATTCCGTTTCGATGTTTTCCGCTGCGACCTTCGCATCGGCAAGTCCCGTTTCAAGGCCGGTGACCTTCTCGGCGGCTGACGCCGCCGCCGTTTCGGCGTTCTCCTGGGCGATTTTGAGCATCCCTTCCAGTTCGTCGATCCTCTTCCCCGCCGCCGCTGCTTCGGCCTCGGCCGCGGCCCTGGTATCAGCCAGTTCCTTTTCCAGCTTTGCGATGGTCCCGGCGGCCTGATCCGCGGCTTCCTCCGCCGCCGTCAGCTCCGACTGCAGCCCGGAAATGGTCGCGGCTGCTTCGTTCGCCGCTGTCTCCGCGGCGGCCTTCGTGTCGCTCAGTTCCGTTTCAAGTCCCGATATCGTCGAGGCCGCTTCGCTCGCAGCCGTCTCCGCGGCGGCTTTCGTGTCGCTCAGTTCCGTTTCAAGTCCCGATATCGTCGCGGCTGCTTCGCTCGCGGCCGTTTCCGCGGCGGTTTTCGTGTCGCTCAGTTCCGTTTCAAGTCCCGATATCGTCGCGGCCGCTTCACTTGCCGCGGCCTCCGCGGCGCTGCGGGTATCCGCCAGCTGAATTTCTGTTTTAGACAGGTTCTCCCTGGCGCTCGTCAATTCGGAATCAAGGTTTTTGTTCCTGGAAATCAGCACCCCGATTGCCACCAACGCGGCCACCAGAACCACTGCCAGCGCGATCAAACCTTTTTTCATTTCCGTCATCCCCTTCTGCCGTTATAAGGACATGCGCATAACATCTGTTATTATACTTCATCCGGATTGCTTTTTCTACGGGGAATGATTAAAAGATTTTAAATTTTCCTCTTTATGCAAATATGGAGCATTTCTTTACTTTCACCGCCGATTCATTTATACTTGCCGTAACCGTAATATTTTTATCCGGGTCCTCCGCCGTTTCACTCTCGGCGGGACCTCGTCAAAAAAGGAGGCTCGCGACATGAAAGCTTTGTTTATCGGCGGCACGGGCACCATCAGCATGGCCATCACCCGCCTGATCGCCGTCAATCCCGGGTGGGATCTTTATCTCATCAACCGCGGCAGACGCAAGACGGACCTGCCCCAGGGGGTCCGCCTGATCGAAGGGGATATTAACGACGAAGAGGACATGAAGAAGAAGCTGGGAGACCTCACCTTCGACACGGTATGCGATTTTATCGCCTTTGTTCCGGAGCATATTGAGCGGGACCGCCGCCTGTTTGAAGGCCGCACCCGCCAGTATATGTGCATTTCCTCCGCTTCCGCCTACCAGAAGCCGCTGGGCGACCCCCTGATCACCGAAAGCACGCCGCTGTACAACCCTTACTGGGAATATTCCCGGAACAAGATCGCCATCGAAGACATGCTTATGCGCTGGTACCGGGAAGACGGTTTTCCCATTACGATCATCCGCCCCAGCCATACCTACGACGAGCGCAGTATTCCCGTGGGCGTTCACGGCGACAAGGGTCCTTGGCAGGTAATCAAGAGGATTATGGAAAAGCGCCCCGTGATCATCCACGGCGACGGGACCAGTTTGTGGACGGTAACCCATAACAGCGATTTTGCCAAAGGTTTCGTCGGTCTGATGGGCAATCCCCGCGCCATCGGCGAAGCCTTCCACATCACCTCGGACGAATCCCTCACCTGGGACGGCATCCACCGGCGCATCGCCGACGCCCTGGGCGTACCGCTTTATCCCTTCCACGTTTCCTCGGATCTCCTCTCCGATATCGGCCCCTATGACTTCCGCGGCAGCCTGATCGGGGACAAGGCCAATTCCGTAATCTTCGACAATGCCAAGCTGAAGCGCGCCGTGCCCGGTTTTAAATGTACTGTCCGTTTTGACCAGGGCGTCCGCATGGCGCTCGATTACATTATGAACCATCCGGAATGCCGTCAGGAAGATCCCGATTTCGACCGGTGGTCTGACCGGGTGATCGACGTCCTTTCCTCGGCAGCCGCCTCTCTCAAAGGGGTCTGAGCCTGATATTTCCCAAAACACGGGCATGGCGCGCCTCGCCATACCCGTGTTTTGTCATGCGTGAGCTGTGTTATTCATCCCCATCGATATTGACATATGTCATCAAAACAATTACTATTATAATCGACATATGTCAGAAAGGAGGCGTTTATGTCCAGGCCCGTCAGATGCCGCAGAATAGAACGGCTCCCGGTCTACCGCAGCTTTTCGCCTGACGATACCGCGGCTGCCGAAAGCGTCCGGATGACCGTGGATGAATTTGAAGCATTACGGCTTCTGGATGACGAAGGCCTCACTCAGGAAGCCTGCGCCGCAAAAATGAACGTCGCCCGCACAACGGTCACCGCAATCTATGACAGCGCAAGGAAAAAGGTTGCGGACGCGCTCGTTCACGGAAAGAGGCTGTTGATTGCGGGAGGATGCTGTGAATTTGAACCGGTTGAAATCCGTCAGACCATCATGGAGAAAGGAAGTACATGTATGAGAATCGCAGTCACTTACGAAAACGGAGAGGTCTTCCAGCATTTCGGCCATACCGAGCAGTTCAGGCTGTATGACGCGGAGAATGGCAGAATCACGGGAGCGCAGACAGTAAACACCAACGGAAGTGGGCACGGGGCGCTGGCCGGATTCCTTCAGACCGCGAAGGTTGACGCTTTGATCTGTGGCGGCATCGGCATGGGTGCCCGGATGGCGCTGGCCGACGCCGGAATCAGGCTCTATGCCGGCGTACAGGGATCGGCGGACGCGGCGGCAAAGGCCCTTGCGGAAGGAACGCTGTCGTACGATCCGAACGCCCGCTGCGATCATCACGATCACGGCGAAGACTGCGGAAATCACCGCGAGGACGAATGCCGCCAAAGCAGCGCGGAGTGCGGACAAGGTCATTGTCATAAGGATTGAAACATGAACATATTGCTCGACCTGTTCCTGACATTTGCGAAGATCGGGCTGTTCACCTTCGGCGGCGGATACGCCATGATTTCGCTGATAGAGAATGCCTGTGTGGAAAGAAAACGCTGGATCACCCACGACGAGATGATGGACGTCACGGTCATTGCCGAATCCACGCCGGGGCCGATTGCCATCAACTGCGCAACCTATGTCGGCTATAAGCAGAAAGGACTGAGCGGTTCAATCGCGGCGACCCTCGGAATGGTACTCCCCTCCTTCTGCATCATTTTTCTGATTTCCGGGTTCCTTGACAATTTTCTGGAGATCGCATGGATTGCCCACGCGTTCATGGGAATCAGGCTCGCCGTCGGTATTCTGATTCTTGACGCCGCGATCAGGATGATCGGGAAGATGCCGAAGAAGCCCATGCCGCTGACGATCATGTTCTGCGCCTTACTCGCCATGCTGCTGATCGACTTTTTTGCGCTGCGCATTTCATCCGTCACGCTGATGCTGACCGCGGCGGCCGTCAGCCTTGCCATATTCATGGTGAAAAGGAATGCCGGAAAGGCGGACGCGGAGAAATGATTTATTTCGATTTGCTTATCGGTTTTCTTAAAGTGGGCCTGTTTGCATTCGGCGGCGCATACGGAGCGATCCCCGTTATCCGGGACGTCGTTCTTTCATACGGGTGGATTGAGGACGAAATGCTGACGTACATGATCGCGGTCAGCGAGAGCACGCCGGGTCCCATCATGGTGAATCTGGCAACCTACGTAGGCAGCTCGCAGGCGGGCTTTCCTGGCGCTCTGATTGCGACGGCCGCGGTCGTGCTGCCGTCGTTCGTCATCGTTCTGCTCCTTATAATCCTGCTGAAAAAGCTGCTGAAGAATCCGTATGTACAGGCTGTTCTGCGGGGTATGAAGCCATGTATCATCGGCGTCATTCTCGCCACCGGAGTTTATATGGTCCTGCGGTACTGTGTCATAAGCTCCGACCGGCCGACGGTCAGCCTGAAGGCGGTTCTGTTGACGGCATTTCTCGCCGTTATTTACTTCGGTTCGCGAAAAATACTGAAAAAAGGGCTTTCGCCGATCGCGCTGATCGGCATATCGGCTTTGGCAGGCGTCGTTGTTTACGGCATATAAACGGCGTTTTGCCGGAAAGGCTTACCGCGGCCGGGGCACTGATGCCCCGGCCGCGATGTTATTAAAATATCCCCCGGTTACATTACTTCTTCCATTCCGATCTGCGGGTCAATCCAGCTTTCCTGTTTTGCCTCATGAATCCGGTCATCCGGCATCGGATGACCGATCAGCAGAGGCGATTGAGGATCATGGGCCATTCTGTTCCTTTGAACGGTATCCGCATCATAGTTGGCGTAGCAGTAGCGGCACAAATGAGCGCAGGTATTGTATGCCCCGATGTCTCCGCCAAGATAACAGGCGCACTCCTTCCGGGCGACTGGTTTCACAGGAACCTTCAAACGCTGACGGAGCGCTTTTTCATAGGTCGCAACGGTCATGCAGCCGCTGCAGTCTGCTCCATATTGAGCCAGTTCGTTTCCTTCGGCGCAGGGCCGGATGGTCATACCGTATTGCCTGCCGATTTCAACAAAGGCCTTCCCCAATTTCAGGCGCTGTTCCGCGGTGACCGCACGCGCTTCCGGGAAATTGCGCCGGGTCTTTTCATACAGGTCGATAAAGCTGATCACAGCGGTCCGTGTATAGCCGGACAGGGCTTTCGCCATGTATTCAAAGGCTTTGATGTGCCTGTCGGCAGAATAGGTATCACTGATGAAAACGGGATCGTACCGCCATCCCATGCTGTCCGCGCCCACGATGTCGGACAGCCGCCTGAAGCTGTCCAGCACTCGCAGCTTACCCGGCACATGCGGCTCAATCTCTTTTCCATAGGGCGTGACGGTCACAAACCAATATTGCCCGAAGGGACGGAGCAGTTCCATGTGCGGCAGCATGGGCGCGGGATTCTTGGTACAAAAACCGATCAGATCCACCACGTCCGGCGTCAGGCGGTATCGGGTTACGCTGTGGGGATCATAGGGATTTCGCACGAGGACAAAGCCCGCCTTCAGCCGGTTGACGAACCAATCGGCATAGAAAGCCGGAATGTCCGTGCGCATGCCGGTGTTGATGATCATGAAACCAGCTCCCCGATCACCTGCGCAGAATCTCCGCTGATAACGACGGAACGGTCACGGATCTCCTCCGGTACCGGCAATGCTTCCATGTTCAGGCAGGCATAGACGGCATTCCCGTTCTGATAAACCTGCTGCCAGAAGCTGTATTTGATGATGCCCGGTGTGTTGTAACCGACGCCGATCTCCAGGAATACCACCCGTTTGTCCCGGTGGGCGGTCAGCCAGACCTCGTATTCCACGGCGGCTTTCCGCCAGCCCTCATCCTCCGCAAACCTGTCATCAGAACGCAGGTTCATGGTCAGGGGCCGACCGCAGTTGGGACACCTGGGCAGTAAATCCATGGGAATGCGCATGGACGCGGTCTTTCCCTCCGGCAGCGTCAGCTCATTGCGTTCTCCGATGCCGAAACCCTGGGCCAGAATCATGCTGCGGATCATGGATTCGTTGTCCCAGGTCTTTTTGCAGCAGGGTTTGCTGCACTGAAACAGCCCGTAGTCGCCCTGGGTATAGAACAGGCGCTTCTTATCGAAGCCCGCTTTCTGAAAACAGTGGTCCACGTTGGTGGTCAGCACGAAATAGTCTTTGTCCCGCACCAGCCGATAGAGATCCGCATAGGTGCTTTTCGGCGCGTCCATATACCGGTTGATCCAGATATACCGGCTCCAGTAAGCCCAGAATTCCTCCTTGGTTTCATATGGATAAAACCCGCCGGAATACATATCGTGAAAACCGTACTTGCGGCTGAAATCACTGAAATACCGGTTAAATCGTTCTCCGCTGTATACGAACCCGGCGGCGGCGGAAAGGCCCGCGCCTGCGCCGATGATGACAGCATCTGCCTGTCGGATACATTCTTTGAGTTTTTGAATCTTCTTTTCCATGATGATCACTCCCTGCCGCTTTTCTCCGCGGCGTTTACAGCATAGCACAACCCGGTTGTTCCTGTAAGTACGCACATTTTGGTAACCGCCCAGCTGTCAAAGGGCAGCCCTGCAGCAAAAAGAGGCGTACCTGGAAGCTGTGTGCCTCTTTCCTGTCCCCTGCCTGACATTCGCCGATCACGTTCCGAAACGGAGTGAACTTTTCTCCGTCGGATTCTCGCTGTCTACATTGCGGTTGACGGCGACGTCCCGAACGTTCTTTTCGGGAAAGTGAGTCTCCGAGTACAGGCCGGTTTCCGGACAGTTTATGCCGAAACGGCGCATGTCCCAGACAATCAACGCGCTGGTCAGGCCGGCGTTGATGTCGGCCGGCATCCGCATGAATCCAGGGCATCCGAAGTTGACGCCGGTACAGCCGACGTCCGGGACAGATACGATACGAATAAAGCAGTACCTCCCATCCACAGCCGGAAGGGAGGCATTCTTTATGTCAGCAAACGCCGATAGATGTACAGATCGCTGTCCTTGAAAACATTGAAAATGACCCGCCGGAGACTGCCGGGAGCCTTCAGAAAATCCCTGACTGTCCGCACTGCGATCTCCGCCGCCCGCTCCGGCGGAAACCGGAATACGCCGGTGGAGATGCAGCAAAACGCGACGGAATGCAGGCCTTTCCGCGCAGCCAGATCCAGGCAGCTCCGATAGCAGGAGGCCAGCAGCGCTTCATCCTCATCCGTCACTTCATCATCGATAATGGGTCCTACCGTATGCAGCACATACTTTGCGGGCAGGTTGAAGCCCGGCGTGATCCTGGCATGACCGGTGGGTTCCTCATGTCCCTGTTTCCGCATGATCTCGTGACACGCCAGCCGCAGCTGAACGCCCGCCATGGTGTGGATGATATTGTCGATACAGCCGTGGCAAGGCGAAAAACAGCCTAACATTTGGCTGTTGGCGGCATTGACAATGGCGTCGCATTGCAGGGTGGTGATGTCGCCCTGCCAGAGAATCAGCCGTTCGTCCTTGGCGCTGGACGGAAGCAAAGACGCGTCCACGATCCCTTTTTCAGCGGTCATTTGCCGCAGAAAGGCGTCCTGCACCCGCAAGAATTCCTCTGTCGCCGGCATGGGTGGGCGCACGTTCATTAAACTGCGCAGCAGCCGCCGCCTCCGGTCCGGCAATGCGGGAATGGGCGTGTCCCGGTATTGCGGCATTTCCTCCAGCAGCGCCCGAATCAGCCACAGGCATCTTTCACTCCGGTTCATTCTGCCTCCCGCACCATCTGCTGATAACCCAGCCCCCAGACTTCCATCGCCCGGATGATGGGCCGCATGGAATCACCGAGTTCACTGAGAGCATATTCCACCCGGGGAGGCACTTCGGGAAAGACCGTCCGGGTGATGATACCATCCTTTTCCAACTCACGCAAATTATCTGTCAGCACCTTCTGACTGATGCCGGGAATGGAACGCAGCATTTCATTGAACCGCCAGGGCCGGGCCAGCAGATTGCGCAGGATCAGCAGTTTCCACTTGTTGCCGATGAGCTGAACAGTGGTGGCAACCGGACAATCCGGGAGTTCTTCTTTCGTCAGCATATGCGGCACCTCCAATAAAAGTTCACATACGGGCAACGCAATTCCTTGCTTCCGACATCAGGCAGGCTTTCACTTCGGTCTGGTCGAATATACCCGCACATAGTCCACCTGCATTTCCGCGGGCAGCGCCAGCCTGCAGGCAGCCGTTCCGCCGCCCGCCCATGCGGCGGATTCCAGCGTCAGTTTCATATAGCCGTTTTCAGGGCAGGGGGCGCAGAGTCCGTCGCTGACCTGCCATGCCAATTCGCCGTCCACATAAAAATAATACCCCTCTCCGGTCCGTTCCATACCAAAGGTATGAAATCGGCCGTCGTATATGTCAAAGCCGTATTCCCCTGAGTTCAGGGACCGGTGGGCGGCAGCGTACCCGTTCCAGTGAAGGGCGGAATTGCTGACACCTCTTTCATTGGCTATGGTCTCGATGATATCGATTTCCACCCCGTCGCGCGCGCCGTTTTCCTCGCCGGAAACATCCCCGCACATCATCCAGAAAGCGCCCCAGATGCCCGGGGCCGCAGGAAAGCGGATCGAAGCTTCATAGTACCCGTAACCGGCGGAAAAAAGCCCCATGGTCCGAACCGCCCCCGCCCTGACGCGTCCGACGGCCTCATCCCACTCCGCGCGCAGAACCAGCTGCCCTTCGCCGTTCAGGCAAACCAGACTGCTGTCCCATACCGACAGCCCGTCCTGGCGTACCCAGTCCGGGCATGGCGCCCATTTGGTATTGTCCAGCGCCGTCCCGTCAAAAGAATCCTCAAAGAGCAGGGTCGGGACCTCTCCGACAGCGGTATTCCGCGCTGCCGTCAGCCCCGCGCACAGCAGCAGGATCAACGCGGTTCTCAAAACGGTTTTCATGGTTTATATCTCCGTTCTTTTGTCAAACCATCATGTCATTCATCAGTACACACACGTCGGGCAAGGCCGAGAATAATCTTTGCCTGCTCCTCAGCGCACAGTCTTTTTTCACTGTTGATCCATTCCAGCAGCAAATGGTAACTGCCGTGAACGGCAAAGGAAATAACCGCATGTTTTTTCCGCGGATCCCCGCGGTTTTTCAGCGAAGCATTCATCAGATCGCCGATCTTGGGCAGCGCAAACAGTTTTTCGGCGAAGGACGGATCAATATTGCTGTTGAGAAGAAGCCTTGAAAGAGCCAGGTTATCCTCCAGGTATTGAAAGACCAGGGTTACCCGTTCCCGCACGCTTTCCCTGTTCTCCGGGTCCGCTTCGGCAAGCCGCTGCGCGATCTGCTTAAGAAAGCGGTTTGCCGTATCGTTCAAAAGATCGTATTGACTGCCATAATGATGATAGAAGGTCGTCCGGTTGATTCCCGCCTTTTTGCACAGGTCCCGGATGGAGATCGCATGGATGGGCTGTTCCTGAAGCATTTCAAGAAGCGCGTCCGTCAGCAGCGTCTTTGTCAGTCTGATCCGCTGATTTTCTTTTTGCTCCATATAGCCTCCAAAGCAACACTTTAAGCTCATCTGTCGGTTGCAAACGCGACACCTGTCGATTACAATAATACCGCAATCGTACAATCGGGTCAAGCGGGAAGCGAGGCGCTGCTGTGGAATACGTCTGGTATATTATTGCCGCTCTCGGTGCGGGAATCGGAACCGGCCTGGCCGGGCTTTCGGCGGCAACCGTCATGGTGCCGATCCTGATCGTGCTCTGTCCTTCCTTTTCCGGAGAAACCGGCGCATATCAGGCCACGGCCATCGCCCTGGCCTCCGACATTCTGGGCTCCGCCGTCACAGCCCGGACCTACGCAAAGCATAGGAACATCGATCTGAAGCGCGGATGGGTCATGCTGGTGTGCATTCTGGCCATGTGCACGATAGGCAGCTATGCGGCCTTCATCGCGGGCAACGTGGTGCTGGGCAGCTTCACGCTGTTTCTCACCTTCTTTATCGGCATCCGTTTTCTGGTAAAGCCGGACACAAGCCGCGAAGAACAGCCCGGCAAGGGAGAAAAGCTGGACCGGAAGGGTGTTGCCGTCTCCCTGTTTTTCGGGCTGACCATCGGCTTCGGGACAGGCTTCGTGGGCACGGGCGGCGGCATGATGATGCTGGTCGTCTTTACCGCTTTTCTCGGCATGGAGCTGAAGACCGCCGTGGGCACCAGCACCTTCATCATGACATTTACGGCGCTGATCGCTTCGGTCAGCCATATCCTGATCCACCCTGCCATCGTACGGGAGAAGTGGGATGTCATGCTGCTGTGCATTGCGGTGGCTACAGCAGCCAGTCTCCTGTCCGCCCGATTTGCCAATCGGGTGAAGAATCGCACAGTAGGACTGGTGACCGGCGCGGTGCTGACGGTGCTCGGCGCGTCGATGCTGATTCTGAACTTCCGTGAACAGTTGTCGCGGATCAGCCTGTTTGCCGATATACTGCACTGCTTCGGCGTGCTGGCGGCATATATCATCCCCAGCGTGCTGGTGCTTCTGCCCATCCGTTTTCTGACCCGGCTGCCTTCCTTCATTTTCAGGAAGCTTTTGCATATCGTGGCCTTTACCTGTGTGTCGCTGATGATTCTCTCGGCGCGCGGCTGGCAGGCGGCGGCGCTGACCTCCGTAATCACAGCAGCGGTGATTTATCCGCTGTTGACGGCAGCTGAGCACGAAGTCTGGTATCCCCGCCTGTTTGTCGAAAAGAAACCGGGCGAAATCAGGAAAAGCATGCTGATGCTCTTCCTCATGTTTGCCGCGCTGATTGCGGTATGCTGGGGGATTTCCGGAAAGCCGCATCTGGCGGCGACTGCCATCCTGATGTGGGGTACGGGCGACGCCGCGGCGGCCCTCGTCGGTATTCCTTTCGGAAAACATAAGGTTAAATCGAAGCTGACTGACGGAAAAAAGTCATGGGAAGGCAGCGCGGCCATGCTGATTGTGTCCCTGACGGCCGGTTCCAGTATGCTGACTCTTGCTCAGGGCATGACGCTTTCAATCGCTTTCCCGATATCTTTTACGGCCGCATTGCTGGGCACGGCGACGGAATTGTTTTCGCCCGGCGAATACCTTTCATCGGCGGGTACAGGATAATGCTTTCTCTCCGGATCGTGTTTCCCGTCCGGAAAGTACATGGCGGTAATCACCCTGTGCGTGCCGTCCGGAATCAGCTCCAGCCAGGTCATTCCCCCGCCGGTCACCTGGATTCTGCCGGCTTTCGGCAATTCCCAAAAATTTTTTTCACCGTCCGTAAGCCGGATCAGGCATGCCGTTCCGTGAAACAGCTCATCATCAATTCGCATCTGATAATACGGGTAATACTGGAATCCCCATTTGTCCCGGTTCAGTCGTTTGTGTTTCATGTCTGATCCCCTTTTATCTTTCGCTGGTGCATACGGTCATCTGTCCGTTCACCGTCAGGACGCCCTGCGTTTTCCGGACAGCCGGGGAAGCCGGCGGGATAAAGTATGCGGCGGCAATGCATTCGTTATTGATTTTCCCGAGATTGGTGATGCTGTACCCCCTTGGGGCGTCGAATCCCAGGAACACGCTTCCGACGAATTTGCCCGACTTGCTCGGATAGTCTCCCCTGCAGGCCATGAAAGCGGCATCCAGCGCCGCCGGATCCAGGTTCGAATAGCACTGCAGCACCAGATACAGATCCCGCGGACGGTTCATCTTCCGCTGTACCTTACGATGTACTGCCTTCGCCAGCACGTATGGATCCGTTCCCGTCTCCTTGACCTCCACGCTGAAAGCGGTGGAATAGTTTCCCAGCGCTCCTTCGGTATAGCAGCCGAGCCTGCCGCGCAGGTCGCAGGCCATAATCACCTTCTTCGTCCTTTCTTCGATCATCATCTTTGCCAGCAGGTAATCGTTCAGCGTCACGCCGTTTTCCCGGCAGACCTTAAGAAGCTTCTCCGTTTCCTCCTCGCATGTGCGCAAAACGGAATAGCTGACTTTGTCCTTTTTCAGGAATGCGTCCGCGAAGGCGTGATATTCCGGATATGAAAGGATCTTCTGTTCCTTCGCCTGTTTTTTGTTGGCCAGACCAATCATGAACCTGCTGATAAAAGACATCCGGGAGTCCTTCGGAAACTCGTCCGCGGAAGCAATCAGTTTTTCCTCCGCGAACCCCGGCTGTATTCCGGCCGCATAGCAGTCCGCCAGTTCCCGGGCCAGCCCCAGAGCGCCCCGGCCGTCCGCCAGCAGGTGGTGGAACGTCAGCAGAAAGCATATGCCTTCTTTCATCGGCCAGACCACGGTCTTCAGCATTCCTTCCGCAAACAGGTCCCAGTCCCGGGATGTCAGTTCCCCGTATTCCCGCAGCACCTCCGGATCGCCCGCGTCAGGGATCTCCCGGGCCTTCAGCTTTAGTTCGGCCGTCGGCCGGTCCGTCACCCGGCAGTAATACGCGTTTGTTTCCCGCTCATAGTCCAGAAGGGCATTCAGAAACGGATGCGCCGCGTACAACCGTTTCATCGCTTTCCGGACCCGTTCTTCCTCATACGGAGCACGGACCGACATCACAACCCCGAAGTTCATATGCGGGCACATCAGATGCGCCCGTTCCGTAAAAAGATACTGCATGGTTATGCTTCCTCCGTTCCCTGAAGAATGCCGATTTTTCCCGGCTGGTCTCCCCCGCCCGTTCATGGTTCGGCCCGTGTCCGGCTTTTTACATCCGGAAAAGGCAGCAAAGCCCTTTTCGAAAAACAGCTTCGGCGCTTCCCGGATAATCCGTTCTTTCCTGTTTGCTTACGGCATATTATCCTCCGGCATATACAATTATACCGAACGTTCGTTCAACATGTTAAATTGTTTCTTTCATTCTGTCAATCAGGCAAAGGTCTGTCTCAAAACGCCGGGAAACAGCAGGCCTGCAGCCCTGTTCCGGGAGCCGGTTTGCGGGCATATTTTTATATTCCGCGCTTCTGTCCGTCTCGATATTCTTTGCTATGAAAGCCTGTGATATACGGAGGAATAACCGATGGGAAACTGCTTCGGTTGGAAAAGACCCCGGAGGGTATGACAGAAAGATATACCCGCACAGTACGCTGCTCAGATCTTGATAAAAGGTAATTGTTCAGTCGTGTGTGAAGGAGAACAAACGTATGGCAGCAGCGGGGAGGTATCGGAGGGATCTCCCTCCGATTATGATCCGTTTAAGCTTCATGTACGGTGAAGCGGAACGACACCCCGAACCGTTCCCGCAGG
>CADANQ010000060.1 GCA_902789365.1 uncultured Eubacteriales bacterium | reverse complement strand
GGGTACGGGTACCCCCCGCGGTATCTGTTCTGTCCGCAGGACTGAACAGATACAAAAAATGCATAAATTTGCTGTTTTGTATGCTATAATACCCTTAAGGCCGGTGTTTTCAGCCCCGGCGGAGCGACCCGGAAAGGCTTTTTGGGATCGAGTGACAGGGGGAAATCTCATGAGGCGTAAAATACTTTTTGCTTTGTTGTTTTCGCTGCTTCTGGCGGCGCTTTGGTGCGCCGTGGGCTCGGCGGACAGCCTCCGGTTTGTGACCCAGCCGGAAAGCGGCCACATCGACCCGGCCACGCTGAAGTATACGGTCAGCTGGGAAACCAGCGCCGTGCCGCTGAGGGTGGAGGTGATGCACTGCGTATACGAATATAGGGAAAGCTCCGAAACGGACTTGTTCGGCGATCCGATCACTGTCGCCGTCGAAAAGCCCGTGCGCGTCTACACGCTCACCTCAAACCTGAAGAAGAGTATGTCCGTCGGGTTCACCCCGAAGGCGGGGGACAAGTACCGCATTTACGCGTACTGGGGCACGGGCAAGGACGATTATGTTTCCTCATACGCGTTCTCCGCCGACGCCGAACTGTTGGTGTTCACAAGCCAGCCGGCCTCCGGAAGCTATAATCCGGAAACGCTGAAGTTCAACGCGATATGGACCACCAGCTTCACGCCGGTCAAGCTGGAGATCATGAAGTGCACCGATGTATGTCAGACCGGAAACTGGTTCAACTCCCACAGTTATTCCTATATTGTGACTGAGAAGACCCGGGTGATGGGCATCGGGGGACCGCTGTACGCCAACTGCTCCTATCCCTTTGAGCCGGACGCCATGGCCGACTACTGCATCCGCGCCTATTTCAGCGACGACGACTATGTGGATTCCGAGGAATTCCACGCTACGCTTTCCGACCTGACCTTTATTACCCAGCCTCAAAGCGGCAGCTGCAGCCCCGAGACATTCAAATACACCGCAAGCTGGAAGACCAGCTTCACGCCGGTGAAGGTGGCGGTGGTCCGGCTGTACGAAGAAAACAATTTTTCGTACGCGACATTCGGTACTTTGAACGTCAGCTTTCCTTACGTTGATACGACCTATATCGTGGAGAATATCCTGCCGGTCGTCGGCCGGCAGCATTCCTATGCCTACAATCCAGCTTGCAACGCGGAGCGGACCAAGGTCAAATATCAGCTTTGGGCCTATTACAACGATGAAGATCATGTGGACTCCGCCGTTTTTGAGGTAGACCGTTCGAATATGCGGTTCACCGCCCAGCCCGGCGAGGCGCAATTGAACCACACGAACGGCACCGCCTCCGTCAGCTGGCAAACCAACTTTACCCCCATCAGGGCGGAGATCGTTCACGGCTACTTTACCGACAGCGGTGTAGCGGACGAAGCGGTGAGCACGATTTCCCAGCCGGGGAGGCGTGTGACCGGTCACGTATTTTCCGCGGAGGTCGAAAGCTACTGGATCGAAGCTTACTACGGCCCCGGGGAGTTTGATTGTATCAGGTCCGAGTGGTTCAATGTCGTCGACCCCGGGCATATCTTCACCAGGACGCCGGAGGACGCCATCCTTCCGCCGACGCAGAACACCTGGGAGATCGAATGGCGCACCAATTTTACCCCGAGCGCGGTCACCGTATGGCGCAGAATCGACAGCGCCAACATGGTCAAGGTCTACGAGTCCTCCGGCGGGAATTCCGCCATACTGGACATTTCGGGCCTGGATTCCGGTGAGTTCAACCTCGACATAAGCTATGACGACAACGGATGGAGAAATCATGTGAACCATGATTTCTCCATGACCCGCATGGCCTTCACGAAATCGCCCCAAAGCTGCACGCACTTGCCGGGCGAGAGCCGCACGGTGATGTGGGCAACCAACTTTGCCCCCAAACAGATCAAGCTGGTGCGGGTGACCGATTCGGGCGAAACCGTGACGAGCACCCCCATCGGCGCCACATCCATCACGGCCGACGTGCAAACCGCCGCCGGGGAGGACGCGACTCAGTACCGTCTTCGCGCCTGGTGGGGCAGCGGAGCGAACGACTACGTATCCGGCGAGCCCTTCTGGGTGTTCCGGCTCCGCTTTATCCAGCAGCCGTCGGGCGGCCGGGCGGAGAGCGCGGACAAGGCGTTCCCCGTCACCTGGAGGACCACCTTTGCCCCCATCGGCTTTGACTTCCTGGCGCTGCGCGACGGCGCCTATGTGTCCGTGGGCAATCCGAACATGGTCAACACCCGGCCGGACGGCTCCGGGTCCACCTCGCTGTTTCCCTATTACGGCAGCCGCCTGAGCACCACCTATATCATCCGCGCCTACGCCTTCGACGGCTTCCATGTGGACAGCGCGCCCTTCACCATCGTGAATCCCGTCACCTTCCGGGTGTTCTTCACCCTGAACGGGGTCGCGGGCACGGGCTTCAGCTACCAGGACGTGGAATGGGGCGGCACCGCCTCGCGGCCCGAGGACCCGGTGTCCGAGGGCCGGGAATTCCGCGGCTGGTTCACGGAGCCCGAAGCGCTGAACGAATATGACTTTTCGACCCCCGTCACCCAGGCGACGATCCTCTACGCCGGGTGGAACCGGTATTTCACGGTCACCTTCGCGGGCGGCGTTACCAGCAGGGGCGTCGGCGGCAGCAACCCGCCCGACCAGACGGTGCTCTCCGGCTCCGCGGCGACGGACCCCTACGCGGGCGGCGCGGATACGGACGATTACGCCTTCGTCGGCTGGACGACGGACTATGAAGGGGAGCATCCCTTCGACTTTGCGGCGCCGGTGACGTGGCACATGACGCTCTATTCCCAGTGGCGGCCCCTGAAATGCTATGTAACCATCTATGCCAACGGCTGCGGCCGCGGCGAGCTTTACCGGGTGCGCATCGGGGAACCCTTCCCCCGGCCCGAGGTCCCCGTCAATCCGTATTATGTGCATGGGGGCTGGTATACCGAACCGGAATGCACCCATGCCTATGATTTCAGCCTGCCGGTCATGGGCGACCTGGACCTGTACAACCTGTGGCTGGAGAAACCCGTCCTGACGATGATGTACAACGACGGCACCGACACTTACAACCGGTACTGGGTGGACTTTGGCGCCGTTCCGGACCCCACCCCGCCGACGCGGACGGGCTATACCTTTGCGGGATGGTTCCTGGACGAAAGCTGCGCGGAGCCCTACCCCGCGGACGAGCCGCTGTATGAGGACCTGACCGTCTACGCCGGCTGGAACCCGATCGCGTATCAGGTGACCTTCGATTCCCGCGGGGGCAGCGCCGTGGAGGCGCAGACGGTGGATTACGACAGGCGGATCACGGAGCCCGCGCAGCCCGCGCGGGAGGGCTATGTCTTCCGGGGCTGGTATTACGACGACATGTATACCCTGCATTGCAGCTTCCGTTACTATAACCCGGATACCGGGCTGTACAACCTTTCCTACTTCACGGTCACCGGGGATACCACCCTTTACGCCCGCTGGGAGCCGGAGGGCATCCAGATCAGCGAGGCGAACTTCCCGGATTCGCGCTGGCGCAATTTTGTAGGCAATCATTACGACACCGACGGGAACGGATACCTTAACGTCTCGGAACGTGAGGCGGTGACGGAGATCGTCGCGAGCAACTCGCAGATCGCCGACTTCACGGGCATCGGCTATTTTACCAATGTCACCAGTGTGAGCGTGGAGCACGGCACCCGGTCCGACAGCTATACGCTCAACTGCCTGGACGTCAGCCAGCTGACAAAGCTTACGCACCTTTCCTGCTACAACTGCAACCTGCCCTCCCTGATTCTCACATATAACAGCGACCTGGAGACGCTCCTGTGCTACGGCAACGGCTTTACATCCCTGGACCTTTCGCAGAACACGAAGCTGGTCACGGTGGAGATCCAGGAATGCCCCGATCTGACAAGCCTGACCGTGGTGGGGGACATCCGGACGCTGAAGGTCCACAAGACCGGCCTGACCAGCCTGGACCTGCTGGCCTGCCCGGGCCTGCGCGCCGCCGCCGAAGACGGGCAGAGCGGAACCTATCTGAACTACCGGCAATACACCATCACCCTTGACGGGGTCCGCTACGAGCTGTATGTCAACAAACCCGCCCAGGGCGATACCGCCCTTGTGACGGACGGCATCCCCATCGACGCGGAGCATTTCCCGGACGCGGGCTTCCGCGCCATCGTCAGGGAACAGGCCGACGACAACGACAACGGCTTCCTGACCCCGGACGAGCGCGCCATCGCCCGCCTGAGTCTGCGCTCCGGCGACATATGCAACGTGGAGGGCATCGAATACTTCCCGGACCTGACGGAGCTGATCCTTCCCTTCTCCATGGTGGAGGAAATGGACCTGAGCGCCTGCACGCGGCTTCAGCGCGTCAACGTGCACAGCAACATCCTGACCGCGCTGGACGTGAGCATGCTGACGGAGCTTGGGCGCCTGGACGCGAGCGATAACCCGCCGCTCAACTCCCTCATCCTTGGAAACGCGCCGATTACCTACCTGGACGTGTGCGGCTGTGACGGACTCGCGACCCTGGACCTGAGCGGCCAGCCCGCGCTGCTGAAGGCCTGGATGGACGGAGAAAGCACGACCATCCCCGACGGCGTCGAACGCACCTGGACCAGCGACGACGGTACATTAAGCGGCACCATCCGCGCGGACAGCGGCCTGAGCGTCGCCCGGCCTGACTGGATATGGAACAGCCCGGAGGACGTGATCTTCCGGCTGCCGAGCGGCCGCGAGTTCCGGGCGACGGTCACATCCGAACCGGGCGTGAGGGACGGTATGCTGGTCTGCGCCGCCGATGTCACGGCGGACGGCGTGCCCTTCCGGCAGAGCAAATTCATGTTCCGGATCGGATATGTCGGCATCGACACCCCCGACCAATGGGTGGCTTCCGGAGTGGTCCTGGCCCGGCCGCAGGATCCCTCCAGGATGGGCAGCGTGTTCCTGGGCTGGTACACCTCGGCCACGGGCGACAGCCCGTATAATTTTGAATCGATCGTGAACGGCCCCAAAACCCTCTATGCCCGCTGGCTGACCCCCGGCACGGAGAACGCCCTGCGGCTGCCTCAGGGCCTTACGTCCATCGAAGAGGACGCCTTCTCGGGCATCTCCGCCGACGCGGTGATCATCCTGCCCGGTGTGACCTCCATCGCCGACAGCGCTTTTGCGGACAGCAACCTGCAGTACGTCTTCGGCTTCCCCGGCAGCGCCGCCGAAAGCTTCGCCAACGCCCACGCATACCTCACCTTTGTTCCCATTGACAACGAATGGCTCTCAAGCCACTGAGCCGGGAAAACGCCCGAACGCCCCCCGGAAGGGGGGCGGGGCGGCGGGATGTTTGGGAAATAATGAAAGCCGTGCTCCGGGAACGGGGCGCGGCTTTCGTAACATTGCTGGAAAGCAGCATCATGTATGGTGTTTTTTGCAAGCCTTTTTTGTAGGAAGTTGCAGCCCAAAGTACTGGTGCCGAAACTTTGCCAGTAAAACTTCATTCTTCATAGGGATAAGGATATAAGGTCAGTGTTGATGGATTCCTGTATCATGAGAACAACTTACAGCCTTCTTCTTTGAATTCTTGAATTTTATCTATAATGTCTTGCTTCTCAACCATAAGATAATCGGCTAAGCATGAAAGGCAAAAAAAGGTACAAGCGTCTGTCCCGAGAAGCTTCTTGCAGATTCCAACCTCATCCTTACTCAGTGGCTCTTTTCCACATGAGACGCATTTATATACTTGCTTATTGTTGTTTTATGAATTCATGCTTTTCTGAAGAGTTTGGACACATTATGCAGCCAACTCTACCGAAGCCAAGCTTATAAGCATCATTCAACAAGAGGCCGTTCTGGTAAATATATAAATACACTTCGGTTGAGCTCCAATCCAAGATAGGATGGAAGCTGTACTGACCTGAAAGCTTTTTCCCGATGCTTAGGTCGTCATATTCAGATCTGGCTGCGCTTTCGTCGCCGCGAACGCCAGTTAGCATCATAGCTTTGAGTTTCTTAAATTCAAATATCTCACATAGTTTATTCACAACAGGAGCGGTTTTGTGAACTGTGCAACACCAGCGGATTTTCCTTGCTGGGGGACCGAACGTTCGCCAAGATTCTTCGGAGGAAAATGGAGCCTCTGCAATATAAAAGTCAATGTCCTGCCGCTCACATTTTTGCTTGATATCTGAAATAAGGTCAATAGTGGTTGAGAATTCCATATCAGTATTTCCAAAAACCACCTTAAATTGATCATGCGGCAGCGCTCTTTGCACCAAATCCAGAGTAACCACGCTATCCTTACCACCGCTAAATGCCACATAGAACACATCGATGCGGTCACGGTATTTCATATAGGTGTTGTAAATCTTCTGGATTGTCTCCTGTACCAGCGTCTCCATCAAATCCGCGTTACGACGGCACATTTTCTGTACATCAACCGGTACCAAAGGTGCTCCGTTAGGTTCTGGATTTTCTTCGATGATAACCAATTCTGGTCTGGTGTATAGGGAACCACCTTTGGTGGAGGCAATCCTGCGACCGCGATAGATATAATTGTTCGCTTCCGCCCACATGATGGGAGCGTTGTCGTCTCTGGGGTAAGACCAGTGCACACCAAAGCCAAGGATGTCCAGTTCGCGGAAATAAACCGGTCTGGGTTCCTTGCTGAACTTTGAAATTTCGCTGGTTAACAGAAGACCGCCGGTCTCCGTATCCCATATATATTGATACATGGATAATTCCTCATTTCGTAGCAGATTGCAGTTTTTCCCGCTGATGCAGTGCTGCTTTGATCACTTCGTTTGCATGGGAAAGGGTTCGTTGTGTACGATACCCTTTTTCTGCCAGTATATTCAATGCTTCTTTCGGTGAGTTCCAACTGTTGTCGTGTGCCAGCACATCTATAATCAACTGTTCATAATTATGGATACCGGAACCACGCCGTACCATTGCACCAATGGCCATATTTTCAACAGGGCGCGACTGATTCAGCCAGAATAGATGACTGTAATCCCGAAGATAACTTTCCAGAAGAAAGCCATTCCATGGCACACCTACTGGAGGAAGGAGCATATAAAGAGTAAACTCCTGAAGCGGACGATATCTGGCAGGGCAGAAGGTAGACAGCACTTGATCCGTTGCTTCTATATCAAATGTAATGCTTCCTTTCCGAACGAATTCCGTCCGGGAAATACGGATCATCTCGTCATATACTGAATACCAGTAGATACCGGATACATCAACCTGTTTGCACAGATCCTTCAGTTCATCCAGAGAAACTCGTTTTCTGGACTTACAATAGGATCGGAACACCTGCATCGTATCGATACCAGCTCCGTTTGCAGAGATAATAGCACCATTAAAATCGAAGTCTTCCTTCAGGAGCTTTGCCATGACATTCCGGATACCCCAGTCGGTCCAGCTATCTGTATCCATAGCAGCTCCGGGACATTTTTCCCGAAGCAGTTCCCGGAGACCTTTGGCCACCAGAAACCCGTCATCTTCGATCCGCTGCCGCATAGCGCGTTTAAGATTAGTTAGCTCATGGGAACTAATAGGGAAATTGGGAGCATAAAAATATGTTCCCTGTTCTATGTTTACAATGGATTTTTCACGAACTAATTCATATTTAATGTCTTCAATTGGAATATACCACAGCTTATCCTGCATCTGAGCGTAGGTAATTGGTTCATAAGCATTCCGGAAAAGCTCTATGATATCCAGCGCTATATTTGGATTATGTCCGGGCAGGCAGAACAACCCATAAATACATCTGAATTTTCTGCCCGGAAGCTTTTGCAGCAGCGCCTTCATTGCGTCCACAGTATACACAGAAAGCTGGTTGGCAAGTTCCTCCCGGTATTTCAAGAAAAGCTGCAAGGGATAAACACAAGTGGCTCCATTCGTCAGGGCATTGACTATATCAGCGCTGATTGCATTAATGAGAGGATTTTGCTCATCACCCTGGCCTGCAAAGATGCGTTCATCCCGGAATTCACATACACTTTTCAACTGTCTGATAAGTTTGTCGTCATCCGGTTCCAGCTGTTCGTGAAAACGCGATTCATATGATGCCCGAAATTTTCGCAGCCGCATGCTGATTAGGCGTAATCCGTCGGGAAATTCCTCAGAAAGAACAGAGTTGAAACGGTCTTCTATTTCGGGCGAAACGAGCGATCGGGCAACAGTTTGGACAGAGGTATCTATAGCTGCATCCCCTGTTTCCTCCGGATCGTTCGTGTCGTTTCTGGAATGGCGAGCGTGCCATAGCCTGACAGTTTCTTCGCCGGGTGTTCCTTTTGCTGCTACCCAAGGTCGTGCAAAAGAGTATTCACTCCCGTACAAATGCATCGCAACACTGAAAAGGGCATGTTGATACGGAATGTTGAGACGATCCAACCATTCTCTTCCTTCACGTGTTGCTAAATCATACAGTTCATCGGACTGATGTGCGAGTCCGTCCGCAAGCAGAAGATTCAGTGTTTCCCGTAAACGTTGCTGATCTTCGGCAGATATGTTTAAGTTGTCCACATGAAGATACTTACCATACATGTTGAGAATGGACTTCTGACCAAGAGCGAAACCGATAACCGTAGCAGTTGCCCCCGGGAATGCATCTCTTACCTGCTCACTGGTAACGATTCCCCCAGCATTCTTTACATAAGATTCCACCAGATCATATATGCCAACAACTCGTTCACCCTGAGAGAGATAATCCTTTGAGAAGGAGTATACATCGCCCCACAGGCTTTTCAAAATACCTTGCAGATAATAGCGATTATCTACGCCGCATGCAATCAGGTCTTCTTTGAAAGCTTCAAATAAAGCCGTAAACATGTACACAGTAGTACGGTCATCTTCAATATAGTCGCGGATCTTTTGGAGCAGTTCGTCAGGAATTGGATTCGGCCGTTTTGCCACATATATACCGCGATCCCTGAGTAAGCCAGCCCGTGAGATTACTGATGTGAGGGCACGATCGTTTTCAGCAATCGGAGCCTCCGTTCCGTAAATCTGACGAACCCGATTGCGGAATTCATTCATTTCTTCAGGTGAGTAAACATGGATACCATCTGGATCAAATGTTTTCAGCACTTCTTCAATCATGTGCGAGCGATTGATCTTTCCTCGTTGCCAAACCTGAATGGAGTCAATAAAACTGTAATCCGCTTTGATCTGTAAACTGATCATTTCGGAGTTTAGGCCATTTTTCTCTGCATTGTCCAACAATGAATCGAATTCATCAGATTTAATTCGATCCGGAAGATTATCCACATATTCCTGTATGCGTTTTGCATGTTCCTGCTGGGTACCAAGAATAAAAGCATCAAGCTGCCTGGAGTATTTATAATATTTGTTTGCATTACAGCACCGAAGCAGGTGAAGAAAGATGCTTACTTTCTCTCTGTCTCCGCAGTAAGGGACGATTTTTTCAGGGGTGAGGATCCCATCACCACCACGAAGTGCAGAAATCTTATGAAGGATTTTACCACCGCGCAGATGATCAAATATTTTAACTGCTTTATTCTCTATTTGCCTGGCCCGTTCACGGGAGATGCTGTATACGGCTCCCGTTTCCTCAAGGGTCTTTCCTTCAAAACGCAGGAGAATAACAGCTTTCTGTCTATCAGACTTGCAGCATTTGGCAAGAAGAGTGGAGATGCTTTTAGGAATATTCAGTTTATTGATCCACTGAAGGAGGCTTTTTATCGCAGTATAGCTTTCTTCATCATAGTCACCAATGACAGAGGGCAATTGTGTGATAGTGAGCCCTTCATAATCTGTGTTATCCCGATATGCCTGTTCTCCACAAAGAATCCGTGCATCCGAAAAAGGTTTGACCGGGAGATTGACGTATTCAGATGGTATATCTGATATGATGCTGTTCAATTCCGTGATACGCAAATGAAACTGCTCAACATAGGAAGCATACGTATCTAAACAAGGTAGAATATCATTAATTACAGACGGTGAAGCGATTGCTTCAGCAACCATTTCTGCTCCAATCACTGCAGAGATATTCTTCAAGCGGAGCATTGATTCAAGGTCTTCATCGGTATCCAATCTTTTTTCAATCTCGTTCCAACGTTCTTCATGGATCAGGTTAACCATTTCAGTAAAGCGCTGTGTAAGAATTGGTGATTGAGGTTTCTCAGTTTCTTCATCTTGGCTGCTGTGTTGTACTACCTCACTATTTATCGGGTGGGAATCGGCATAGACTCTGAAAACATTGACGATTTCCTTTATTGTTTTAATACCGGCGTTTTTCATCGCTGCAAATCGTGCTAACTCTGTATCCAATACATTGCAGGCTGTGAATTCAAAACCGAAAGTATTCTGTAAGCAATTTAAACTACGAACGGAAAGCGGAAGGGTTTCTATTCTACAGTCTGCACATGTACCAGCGCCGACAAATTTGCGAAGTGTGATATTTCTGGTATTTTTAATGGCATTATAAAGCTCCGGATAAGTATGCTTAAAAGTCATCCAGTCTGAATTTTCTAAAGCGAATGCTGCTGCCGATGGTATATTATTAGAAGAGTCAGAAAATAAATTATCCGGAAGTGGATGAATTAAAACGGGATCACTTGTTCTGTGAACAATATCAATGCTCTCATTGCTGTCTGCTGCTTCAGCATTTGATAAGTCATTATCAAACATTTCTGCTCCAGCCAAACGCTTTGCTTCCTTCAAAAGCCTGTTGAAGGTCTTTCGTTGGTTCCGATACATTTCTGCCATTACTTTCATCTTGAGAGAGCCGCCAGACATCCCTTTTCTACCATCTGTAAAAAAATACTGCATATCTGCAATCTGCAGCATTATGCCGTTAATATTATGGTATTTTTCATCAATAGTCATGCCACGATTTTTAGCCAATGTACACAAGGAGGTTGAAAGTTGCTTTGCTATCTTTTGCAGGGGTTCTCCATCAGCATACCTCAGGTAAGCATCGACCAATAGAGCGAGCTCAAATTGATCCCATGCGATGCGAACCTGCATAACATCCACCTCTGAAACATTAGCCAGTTAAAGCAAAATATAGCTGTAAGGCTATTTCATACCATTTTACCATAACAAACCATTTTGTGCAACGAACCACCCATTATTTTAACAGGATAAGGCCTGTCAGCCCCAAAAAACAAACACGCCGCGCCGCCGAAATCTCTCGGCGGCACGGCGCTTTTGTTACGCGCAGAGCATGCGGTAGCGATCGCCGTTAAGGACCTCCAGCATCAGCTGGTAGGGGGTCTTGTTGGCAATCACCAGTTGGAACAGGCGGGGAGTGTAGCCCGAAACCAGGGCCACGCCGCGCTCGTCCTTGGTGACAGGCTGCTGCACGTTGCGGGACTGAACGTTCCAGAAGACCAGGTGGGGCAGGCGGTAGCCATAGTTGGCGTAAAGCTTGCGGGCATAATCGAAGTTGGTCATGGAAGCGCCGACAGTGCAGCGGTCGAACTCCATGTCGGAGATGATGTACAGGGTATCGGGCATCTCCGACTGGGGAACGCGGTTGACGACGGCGGTCCGGAGCACCAGCTCGAAAACAGCCTGGATGTTGGTGTTGGCCACCTCCATAAAGGAGCGGCAGTACTGCACCTTGTCCACAAGGTCCCGACCCTTGATCTCAATCAGGCGGGGATGCTCGGAGAAGGTGATGAAGTGGTTGCGGAAGGCGCCGCGGTTCCGCTCCGCGAAGTAAAGGCCCAGGGACATGGCCACCGAGAAGGGCTTGGGCGAACCCCAGCCGAACATGGAGCCGGAGGTGTCCACAACGCACAGGGCATTGCGGCCGTCGGTGAAGTCCTCAAGGGCGTTCCAGGTGGTGTCCAGCACCATGCGCTCCGCGGGCGAGCCGCGGAAATTAAGGGCCTGCTCCATCAGGTCGCAGGGGTTCAGGGAGGAGGTGTGAAGGGTCGCCTTGCCGGCGGACACCTGCTCCATGAACCGGCGGTAGCGCTGCTCGTCGTTGCGCAGGAAAGCCCGGCGATAGACGAACATGGCGCGGGAGGGCTGGGCCTGGTAATCAAAGGTGTAATCGCGCATGCGCAGGTTGTTCTCCAGGATGCGGATGCGCTCGCGCAGGCGGGAGAGGGTCTTGCGGTAGTGCGCCTCGGACATGTCCAGGGCCCGGGCAAGCCGGCGCGCGGCGCGCACGGTGTCGGGGTTGGAGGCGTTCTCCGAGGGGAGCCACTTGGCCATCAGGGAGACAGGCTCGTCCAGGGCGTCATGACGCAGGTCCTCGCGGAGCTGCTCGGCCACCAGGGCGGTCATATCCGCCTCGCACTGGGTATCCATCAGGCAGAGGATGTCGTCCCAGCGGCCGTACTCGGCGACGGCGCGCAGGTTGCGCCGCACAGTCTCGGGATGGGTCTCGGCCAGGTGACGGAGCAGCACGCGGAAGACACGGCGCTCGCCCAGGCCGCCGCGCACGTCGCGGGCGTAAAAGAGGGTGCGGACCGCCAGGTCCCGATCCTCAGCCCATGCGCGGGAAAAACGGTTGATGATCTCCCGGTCGGCCGCGGAACGCAGGGCGCCGACGGTGGAGAACAGGTCCAGACAATCGGACCGGGTGGAAAAATGGGTGGCCGCGCCGTTCTCGGTGCGGGTCATGTTCAGCTGCTCGCGCAGGAACTTCAGCATGGACATCGGATTTCCTCCTTTCAAAAGGTCATTGTCTCGTGATGCTGCGCGGATTTCCTTTCCGCGGTTTGAATGTTATCACATTGTCCAAAGGGTTTCCCGGTAAAAAAGTTGCGAAGCGCGGATAGGCCGAAAGAATCCTTCGGGATTTGCGTGACGGAAGAGGAAATCCGCCGCAGGAATTTGCGGCGTTTTATAGAATAAAGATAACTGTTCAGACGTGTGTGAAGGAGAACAAACGTATTTAAGCAGTGGGGAGGGAACTCCCTCCGATGATGATCCGCTTAAGCTCCGTGAAACGGCTGATCGGGTACACGGTCCCGATGCCGCCCCGGCGAGGGGTGAAGCGGAACGACACCCCAAACGATCGGCGAGGGGTTCGTACCCGGACGCCGTCGCCGGCGCTTATACATCATGAGATACACCCGACTTTCTGATCAGGAGATACGCCAGTGAACATGCTCTGCAGGATATTCGGCCATAAATGGAATCATTGCAAATGCTCCCGCTGCGGCGCGAAGCGGGACGAGGGTCACGTGTGGGACGGCTGCGTATGCTCTGTCTGCGGGAATATGCGCAGGGAAGGGCATTCATTTGAACCGGTTCCGATGGGCTATTATGAGTTCACGCTCGGCCCGAACTATATGGGCCGGTCCGAACTGCTTGAATATCACAAGCTGAAATGCTCAAAGTGCGGCGCGGAGAAACGCGAGAATCACACCTGGACCGGGAAGGGCTGCACGACGAAATGCGCTGTATGCGGGGCGAAGCCGATCAATTTCACTTTCCGCTACAGCGGATTTGATATCGACCTTTCGCATCAATGGACGGGGGATACCTGCGTTGATACGTGCAAACTCTGCGGGATCAGGCGGCCCGGAGGCGCTCACCGGTGGACGGGGGATACCTGCCTGGATCCCTGTGAATTATGCGGCGCGATCAATGCCAGGGCGCATCGCTGGTCCGGAGATACCTGCACGGATACCTGCGCGGTGTGCGGCGCGCGGTACCCGAGCGGGAAACACGACTATGCGGAGGTTGAAACCACACAGACCGCCTCCGGCACGAAGGTGGGCCTTTTCAGATGCAGACGGTGCGGGAAAGAATATAAAGCGCCTTACGATTTCAGTTCAAGCGACAGCGTGTGACGGACGCTTCTTTTGACGCGTGGCAAGGGCGGACGAAACGCGGCCCCTTCCGGGATGTTTCCCGGAAGGGGCCGCGCGTATGCCGGCAGGTTTTTTCGGGCTTTTTCGGGGCGCCGGGAGCGGACAAGGATGCCCTTTGTTCCGGCCGGAGGGGGAACGACGGGGAACCTCATCCGTCGGCTTCGCCGCCACGTCAAGAGTCATGGGACACCCCGTCCGCCTGCGGCGGCCACCCCATGACAAGCCCCAGACGGGGAAGGCTACACGGGCTGCCGCCCGCCTTTCTGCGGGATGTGGTCTTCCGCCCGACACAGAGAACCCCCCGTACTTCCCTCGTAAGCCTTCCCCGTCTGGGGGCCTGGAGCGCCCGGAAAACAGTCCGGTGGACTGTTTTCAGCGGAAGGCGGGCGGCAGCCCCGGACGGTGGATCCGAGCGACAGCGAGGAGACGGATGAGGTTCCCCGCGTTCCGGTACAGACAGGCGGAAACTGCCGTTTGTCGGCGACGGGGCCGAACGCCGGATCGGGGTGAAGGGGTGAAACCTCTTCCGCGGGGTTTGGGGCCGCGCAGGCCCCGGAAGCCCCTGCCTTCCGCCCGACACAGAGAACCGTCCCCTGTGTTTTACGTTTTATTCCATCAGGCTTTCCGGGGGCACGGAAAGGCGGTTGGGGATGATGGGCTTGTCGATCCAGTGGGTTTCGGAGAAATCCACGCACTGCAGGAAAGCGGCGCGGACGTATTTCATCCGGTCGGCGACCCGGCCGTCCGTTTCCTCCTTGATGTACAGCCCTTCCATCATGCCGGAAAGGTCCGTATCGGCGCAGGCCTTTTCGGGATCGAGGCCCAGCCTTTCGGCGTCCTCCCGCAGATGCGCCCTCCGGTCGCCGCCTATATAGGACGAGGGCCCCAAATGGGCGAGGATATCCGCCATGGAGCCGAAGCGGCCTTCCCCCAGGACGGGGACCGAAACCACCGGCGCGTCCTTCAGCATGGCGTGCCGGGTCGGGGTGTCCAGAAAAACGCCGGTCTCCCGGTCCAGGATGTCGAATTCCAGGAAATAATGGGGCAGGCGGTCATAATAGACCGTGTGCTTTGCGTACATCCATTCGCCGTACATCACGTACCTTTTGCCAAGCAGTTCGTAAAAAACATCCCGGTGGGCGTTTGCCCACAGCTTCATCAGGTCGTAATGGCGCTCGCGGTACCCGCCCCGCAGGTAGTGCCCCCGGCTTTGCAAAAGCATCTCGCCATCCGCGCCGAAGGAGACGGCGGTATTCGCGCCGTCGCATTTTTCCTCGATTACCAGGTGTCTGCCGCGGACGGCTTCAAAGGGGATCTGGCTCAGGTCCTCATCCCCCGGCTGAAGGCGCGAACCCTCCAGATGGGGGGTGCGGGGATATTTGCGAATCTTGAAGGGGTCCGTCATATGGTCTCCTTTCCGCGTCGTCAGGGCCTGCCCACGGCGGCGGTCATGAACAGGTGGCCCTCCACGCCGTCAAAATGCAGCCGGGAGCAGCCGGCGGAGGCGAACATGCGCGTAAGCGCGTCCTTTGTAAACAGGTGGATGTGCTCCGGATTGTCGTCCGGTTTGGACGGGACGGTAACCACCACGAATTTGCGGGCCATGCGCACGGCCGCGCGGACAGCCTGATCCGCCTCCGGGATGTGCTCCAGCACCTCCAGCATGGTCACCACGTCAAAGCTGCCGTCGGGAAAGGGGCAGGAGCAGATGTCCTTCTGTTCCGCGCGCATTTGCCGGAACCCGCCGTCCGCCAGATCGTTCAGGAAGGCGACGCGCTTTTCCAGAAGGTCCAGGCAGGTGACGCGGACGTGGGGAAATTCCTTCATGAACGGGATCAGGAAGACCCCGCGCCCGCTTCCCACGTCCAGCATGGTGTCAAAGGAGACGGAACGGAGAAAGCCGAGGGTCCTGCGGGTCCTTTGCAGCGTCTGCGTTCCCCGCTTGAAGGGATAAAGCTTCAGATCCGCGGCCGCGCCGGCCTCCACAATGGCTGAAAGCTCCTCCGGCGCGCATTCGTCCGCCGTCTTTGCCGCCAGCGCCTCCGGCAGCGCCGGGATCCCCGTGCGCCGGGCGCGGCCCAGGATCCACGCCGCGGCGGTCTTGATGTCGTATCGTTCACTGATATCGTTCATCCCGGGTCCGCCTCCTTTTTCGGCTGTTTTTCGCCTTTTTTGTCAGTATACATATTCCGCAAAGCAGAGTCAATCACCGCCTCCGGCGCCCCGCGCCGCTATGGGCCGCGTTTTCGGCGTGTCCCCGCGATCGTGGCAGTACGTTACGTTCACGGTCCGCCCGGGGATTGTGATTTCCTCCCGGTGTTTTTTCGGGCGGGTGTTTGTCCCGTCCGCGAAAGCATCATAGCACGGGGCTGCGGGGCGGGCTGCGGCCCGTTTCCGGCCGCGGACACGGTTGCCATGGAAGGCGGAATATGCTATTATTTTTCCTGAGAGGAAACAATAATCGCGGGGCTTATTCCCGGCGGGCGCCGAGGAAACGCGGAAAAACGTCCGAGGGCCTGAAAAAAAGGAGATGATTCCATGGCGATCGATCCGGAACTTTTGCTGCACCCGTCCGATAAGGCGGCCCTCAAGGCGCTGAAGGCGATCCCCGGCTTTTCCCAGCTGGTCAAGGGATACATGGGGATCCTTAACGAGCGGCAGATGCGCATCATCAACATGTCCTCCAACCTTCGCCTGGGGGAGGACCAGATGCCGGAGATTTACCGGCTGCTGTACCCGATCTGCGACAAGCTGGGCATCAAGGTGCCCGAACTGTACCTTGAAATGAACGTGGTGCCCAATGCCTATACCTACGGCGATACGGACCCCTTCATCGTGATCACCTCCGGGCTGCTGGACAACCTGCCCAGGGACCTGATCTCCGCGGTGCTGGCCCACGAATGCGGGCATATCGCCTGCCACCACACCCTTTACCGCACCATCGGCATCATGATCATGCGGGGATTCGGCCAGTTTGTGACGGGTCTGGCCAGCCTTCTGACCGTGCCCCTCCAGTTGGCCTTCGCCTACTGGATGCGCTGCAGCGAATTTTCCGCCGACCGGGCCGCCGTCCTTTGCGAGGGCGGGCCGGACCCGATGGTCAGGGTATGCTTCGCCTTCGCGGGCTGCGGCAAGGACTATACCACCGAAGCCAGCCTGAACGCTTTCCTGGCCCAGGCCGAGGATTATAAGCGGCTGGTGGCGGACAGCAAATGGAACAAGGCGATGGAGTACATCCTCCTCAGCGGGAAATCCCATCCCCTGAATGTCGTACGGGCGCTGGAATGCAGGGAATGGGCCGCTTCCGGGCAGTTTCTCAGGATTCAGGACCTGATGCAGTACCGCCTGACGGCCTCCGCCGGGTGCGACGTCCCCGCCCCCCTGTCCTCCGGCGAATGCGCGCGGAAAAAACGCGCCGACATGGAAACGCTGTTTGCGGAGGCCGGGTTTACGGCGCTGGAATTCGTGCCGCCGGACGCGGGGCCGGACGCGCAGATCGTGTCCGCCCTGGCGGACGGGGAGAGGCCCTTCAAAAAAGGCGACTGGATCCCCAACGACGCCCGGATCGTTTTTGCCTGCAGGGAGGAGGATCCCTACGGAAAGTCCCCGGAGAATGTGATCGGCGGCATCGCGTCGGACGCGGTCAACGCGGTCAACGGCTTGATCGGCAGCCTGTTCCGGGGCAGGCAGAATCCCTCCGCCCCGGAGGCGGTCCGCGAAGCGCCTGCGCCCCTGGACCTGGGGGAGGCCGCGGAGAAGGTCACCTGCCGTACCGTTCCCGACGCCGGGGCCATTCCCTTTGACGATCCCCGGAAGTTGGCCGATTCCGTCCGCAGAAGCATGGACAGCGCCTCCGGAATCGTCGAGGCGGCAAACGGCGTGACCGCCGCCGGCCGCCCGTACGTCTATACCATCGTCAAGCACAGGATCTATACCTCCGGCGGCAGCGGGATCCGGCGCGGCACCGAGTACAGCCTGGAGTTCAGCGTCAAAAACGGCGTTTCCGCGCAGACCGTCAGCGGGGTCTTCCGTGAGGAGGAACCCGGACGGAGGGAGAACGAGATCCTTGCGTCGTGGCGGGACACGCCTCACGCGGACGGAGAAACGTGGGCGGGCGATCCCTATGATCCTTTCTGGAACCGGGGTTACCTGAAGACACTGGCGGAAAACGCGGAGTTTGACGGACTGTATCCCGACCATCCGCTGTCCGTGATCCGTGGGCTGGTGAAGTATATCGCGGAGCACAACTGACACGCATAAACAGCCCGTCCTTCCGCTTTCCGGGAGGACGGGCTGTTTTTTCGCCATTGTGCAGTCAGTGTTGCATCTGTCAATACACCATTGGCATCTTTTTCATGGTAGGTATCACCCGGCTGATATGTGACCGATCCGGTATTCCATCCCAGGAAGGTGTATCCGCTGCGCTTTGGTGCCGTGACAATCATGGCCGCTGTGTCAACGGAATACGTTTCATCGTAAAGACCAGACGTTCCGTCTTTCCACTTACCGCCCTTCGGATTGTAAGTGATGGTGTAGGAAATCCGCTTCCATTGAGCCGTCAGGACATTCTTTTCGGGCTCCAGAGTATCTATATGTATCTCATCTCCGCGCTTATAGACCGTGCCGTCAGGAGCACCCCAGCCAAGAAATTTGAAATTGGTTCTTTCAGGATCCTCCTCCATGATCTTGTATCGACTGTTCGGAACATCAATTACGATCGATTTCGCCAAATGATCGTAGGCATAATCGTAAGTAAGGGTCGTTGTCCGTTCGTCAGCCCACTGTGCCTTCAGGATAAGGTCTTTTCCTTTCATTGTAATGTTGCTGCCGGGGAAATAACCCTTACCGTCCGGATCTGTCCAGCAGAGAAATGCGCTTTTGCCTGTCGGTGGAACAAGTCCGTCTGAAGACGCAGCTTTCACTTTGGACCCTTCCGCATAGCGTGTGTTGTCTGTCGGAACCGGACCGCTGCCACCGTTCAGATCGTAGGTAACCTTATATCCTTTGGTGTCCTTTGCCCAGGACGCATACAAATCAAGATCATTTGTGACCGGGGAGGCGAAGCTGAACGGATGATTATCTGCATCGGCCCAGCCTGTAAATGAGTAGCCATCCCTGACCGGCTTCTCAGGCTGCACCACGAGCTGCCCTGCCTTTACAGGGACCGTAACACAATCCTGTCCGTTTTCAGGGTGGAATATAACCTTTGCGTCTTTTGCAACCCAGTGCGCATAAAGAACATAGTCATGGCTGGGCATATTAAGCGTTGAAAAATCTGCTTTCTGAATGAAATCAGCATCCTTGTACCATCCGTCAAAAACATAATAATCGGAAAGTCCGTCCGGTCTCACAACTGGTGCCTCATCTGCATAGGAGGCAAGAGGAGTCCCATACCTCACCTGCAAGGACTTGATATCCCTGGCTTCTGAGTAATCTGTCTTTGCATTTCGAAACGTCAGCGTGTGCACAGCGCGTTTTTCAAGAACGACCAGTGTTTTGCTGCTGTCCAAACGGGCACGAATGTAGGTTGAAAGGCTGGTATCCCATTGATCATTCCAATTAAATTCCCCGTTGTCATCATCATTATTCCGATAGCCAAACTGATAGCCATAGTAAGTTTTTGCACGGTCCTTCGGGGTAAATGCAAAATAACCGGCCCCTGTCGTCCCACGTTCCTTCAGCTGATAATGGCTGGGATCCCTGTAGGTGGTACACTGTTCATCATGATGATCAACTGTCTCGACGTAGATTTCATATCTGGATCCGTTCGAATACTCCTCCGGATATAGCAGCATCGTATCGCTCTTGATGGCGCCGCCGAAATTGAAACCATCACTAAACTCCCATATCCAGTTGGAGGGGTCATACTGGAGCCAGTAACCGGTTTTCCCTTCACCGGCATATGGATTATCGTCGCTCGGTGTAAGTCCGTCATCCTCAAAATAGGACCCGAACCGTCCGGTAAACTGCATCCTGATGTCTCCGTCGGCGGATTTTCCGGTATCTGCATAGTTTTTGCAGGCTGCATAACTGTTAAAGAAAAGCAGCGTCATGTTTTGCCTGTCAAAGTAAAGCTCGATGACTGTGCTGCCGTCCGCCTCGACTTTTGTCTTACCCGTTGACTTTTTCTCATTGAAAGTCAGCATTCCATAATAAATAGGGTGTCTTCTGGGTGAAATCATCCGACTGGGCAACTTTATCCCAGTAGCTTTTTGCGCTGATTTCCGAATCCGTCAGAACATTTTTTTCTGTAGCAATCTTATACAGGACATAGGGGGCTGTTGAATCGTACTTCGGATTGCTTGTCTGGATATAGTAAAGAACTCTGTAATGGGATGTTTCTGCCGGCTTCCAGTGAGCGAACAGAGTGATATCCTTGTCCAGTTTTCCTCCGAACGGATACGGCTCTCCGTTCTCTTTCTGCGCGTACCAGCCTTCAAACGTATAACCGGGTTTGACCGGCTGCTCTGCAGGGTTTACAGTCGCCTCGTTCCAGTGATAATACTTCGATTCAACCGGCGTACCGCCGTTTGAGTCATAATCAACCCAGTGGATATCTCCGACGACCGGATAAAGGTTCATGTCATCCGTCCCGGCGATGATTTTGCTGTCCGGTTCCACTGCATTTTTGCTGACGGACCAGCCCATCAGCTCGCTCCGGGCGGTTTTGAAGAGATCCCTCAGATCATTTGCCTTCACGGTATCTCCCGGCGCATAGGTCTGGGTATTGA
>CADANQ010000059.1 GCA_902789365.1 uncultured Eubacteriales bacterium | reverse complement strand
GTTTCCCTTCCCCGGACTCCGTTCTTCGCCCGGGGGGTTCGCGGGGGGTACGGGTACCCCCCGCGGTATCTGTTCTGTCCGCAGGACTGAACAGATACACGATAACTGACAAAAACGCGTTCAGCGCAGGTATTCCTCCCACAGGGCGAGGAAATCCTCATCCTCAAGATAGTACAGGTCCCTGATCCCGCGCTGTTCCAGGGAGGCACGGAAACCGGTCAGGATCTGGCCGAACCGATAGTCCCTGCGGTGTTCCCAGTAGGGCCTGAGAAGCGAGGCGAACCTTTCCAGGAACGGATCCATGCGGAATGGATCGCGGAAGGGCTTGCGGAAGGGAATCTGTTCAAATTCGATGCCAAGCACCCCCAGCCTTTTCTGCTCCTCGGGGGAATAGCCGGGGTAGGACTCCATGTCGCGCCAGGGTTCGCCGGGAACGTCGTCCGACGGATAGCCGCATCGGGACAGGGGCAGAGCTTTGTAAAGCTCCTCAAAGCTTTTAAAGCGGTGCACTTTGGTCACCTTCACTTCCATGGACAGGCGTTCATCGCCGGCATAAACAAACCGCACAGTGTCCCCGGGAGCGATGTTTTTGCGCTTTTCGTCGCACATCCTGAGCTCGATGGTCTTTTGACCCCGCCAGATCGTTTCAAAGGGCTCCCTGTCCAGGTGAAAAACGTAGTCCATTCGCCTTCTCCTTATGCTCCGGACGGTTATACCAGCTTGATGACATCCCTGATCAGCTTGTCGACCCGGTCGGTGAGCTTGCTGTCGCTCAGCTGTTCGATCCCCCTGGGCGTAATCCGGATGTTTTTCAGCGTGTCTTCCGTGCACTCGTATTCGTCCCGGCCCTTCGCCTTTTTAAGCCCGCGGATCAGGCCGTCTTCCTGCATGCTGACGATGATGTATTTCCAGTATTCCTCGTTGATCCCGCAGGCCTTGCCTTCCGGTCCGATGATCTCCTTATCCGGAGGCAGTCCCGCCTTCAGCTGCTTGTACAGATGCTGAAGGACACGGTATACGATTACGTGATAGTCGTCCTTTGCCATGGATGTCATCCTTTCGTTCTCAGACTGTCCGACGGTGGTGAAACGGGCCGTTCGGCGATGTTTCCTATGAATAAATTATAATAAAAAACACACGGAATGTCACGCGGTAAAAGCGGCATTCCGATTATACGGTATGAGTATCGGATCGGCCGCGTTGCGTGTTTTCGGGGCCTGCGGCATAAAAAAAGGCCCCTTTCGGGACCCGGAAATAAAAATGCGGCCGCGCCGGGGCATCAGGACGAAGGGTGCTCGTCCCGTTCGTGGGCGCAGTGAATATGTTCCTTGAACAGGGCAGGGTCATAGGCGATGCCGTGACGGTCGTAATAATCCCTGACCGCGGCCTTGATGGCCTCCTCGGCCAGGACGGAACAGTGCATTTTGTATGCGGGGAGCCCGTCCAGCGCTTCGGCGACGGCCTTGTTTGTAAGATTCAGCGCCTCGGAAACGGGCTTCCCCTTGATCAGCTCCGTCGCCATGGAGCTGGACGCGATGGCGCTGCCGCAGCCGAAGGTCTCGAATTTGACGTCGGCGACGGTATCGTCCGCGATTTTCAGATAAATCTTCATGATATCGCCGCAGACGGGGTTTCCGGCTTCGCCGACGCCGTCCGCGTCCTCAATGATCCCCACGTTCCGGGGATGCCTGAAATGATCCATTACCTTGTCGCTGTAAAGAGCCATGGTCCGATCCTCCCGATGATCCTGTTGTTATTCCGCAAATACGTGCGTCCGCTTCCCGGTGGTCAGGTCCCGCCAGAAGGGGGACATGTTCCTGAGATAGGTCACCGTTTCCGTGACGGCCCGGATGATGGCGTCGGCCTCTTCCCGGGTGGTTTCCTCGCTGAGGGTCAGCCGGAGGGACCCGTGGGCTACCTCGTGGGGCCTGCCGATGGCCAGCAGGACGTGGCTTGGATCCAGCGAACCGGAGGTGCAGGCGCTGCCGGAGGAGGCGCAGATGCCCTTGTCGTCCAGCAGAAGCAGCAGGGACTCACCCTCGATGCCCTCAAAGCAGAAGCTGACGTTCCCGGGCAGCCGGCGTTTCCTGTCCCCGTTCAGTTCGCCGTAGGGAATGCGGTCCAGCCCCTCGATGATGCGGTCCCGCAGGGCGGCGATCCTCGGCGCCGCGGAGGGCATATTCGCGCAGGATTCCTCCAGCGCCGCCGCCATGCCCGCGATGGCGGCCAGGTTCTCGGTTCCGGCGCGTTTGCCCCTTTCCTGGGCGCCGCCGAGGATCAGCCCTTCCGGCGGGATGCCGCGGCGGACATAAAGCGCCCCGATCCCCTTGGGGCCGTGGAACTTGTGGGCGGAAAGGGACAGCATGTCGATTCCCTGGGCGTGGACGGAGACGGGAAGGTGGCCCGCCGCCTGCACCGCGTCGGTGTGGAAAATGACGTTTTTTTCATGACAGACCCGGGCAATCTCCTCGATGGGCTGGATCGTCCCGATCTCGTTGTTGGCGTACATCACCGTCACCAGGCAGGTATCCTCCCGGATCGCCTCCTCCACCTGCCGGGCGTTGACGACGCCGTTTTTGTTTACGTCCAGCAGCGTGACCTCAAAGCCCTCCTGCCTCAGCCGGTCCAGGGTATGCAGGACGGCGTGGTGTTCAAAGGCGGTGGAGACGATGTGCTTTTTGTTTTTGCGCGCCCCAAGATGCGCCGCGGTCCGGAGGGCCTGGTTGTCGGATTCGCTGCCCCCGGAGGTAAAGATGATTTCGCCCGCTGCGCAGCCGAGACATCGCGCGACGCGTTCCCGGGCGTCCTCCAGGGCTTCCTTCGCCTTCTGGCCGAAGGAATACAGGCTGGATGGGTTCCCGTACTGTTCCGTCATGTAGGGAAGCATGGCTTCCACCGCTTTCCGGCTCATTTTTGTGGTGGCGGCGTTATCCGCGTAGATCATGGTTTCCTCCCTGAGTTAACGCTGTTTGCGGGGGGCCGTTATGGCCCCCCGCGGGGTCTTTGTCCGCGCGGTTTTTCGCCGCGCATCTTTGATGTTTATTCCGTGAACAGGGCGGTGGAGTAGTAGCGGTCGCCGCTGTCGGGCAGCAGGGCCACGATGGTCTTTCCCTTGTTTTCGGGCCGTTTCGCCAGGGCAATGGCGGCGGACAGGGCGGCGCCGGAGGAGATGCCTACGGAAACTCCCTCTTTCCTGGCCAGGAGCTTGGCGGTATCGATGGCGTCCTGGTTGGATACCGGGATGATTTCGTCATAAACGGCGGTGTTCAATACGTCCGGAACGAATCCCGCCCCGATTCCCTGGATCTTGTGGGGGCCGGGCTTGCCGCCGGAGAGGACGGGGGAGCTTTCCGGCTCCACCGCAACGATGCGCACCCCGGGATTCTGTGATTTCAGGTATTCGCCCACGCCGGTCACCGTGCCGCCGGTGCCGACGCCCGCGACGAAGAGGTCGACCTTCCCGTCGGTATCGCGCCAGATCTCAGGACCGGTGGTGGTCCTATGGATGGCCGGGTTGGCAGGGTTCACGAATTGGCCGGGAATAAAGCTTTGGGGGATCTCCTTCGCCAGTTCCTCCGCTTTGGCGATGGCGCCTTTCATGCCCTTTGCGCCTTCGGTGAGCACCAGCTCCGCGCCGTAGGCCTTCAGGATGTTCCGGCGTTCCACGCTCATGGTCTCAGGCATCGTCAGGATGATCCTGTAGCCCTTGGCCGCGGCGATGGAGGCCAGGCCGATCCCCGTATTGCCGGAGGTGGGCTCGATGATCACGGAGCCGGGCTTCAGGAGGCCCTTTTCCTCAGCGTCCTCGATCATGGCTTTGGCGATGCGGTCCTTGACGCTTCCGGCGGGATTGAAGTATTCCAGCTTGACCAGCACCGCAGCCTCAAGGCCCAGTTCTTTTTCGATATTATTGACTTCCACCAGGGGGGTGTTGCCGATCAGTCCCAGGGTGCCCTTATAGATATTTGACATGCTTTTTTACCTCCGCCTTTTTTATTCAAGCCCCGCGGCCCGGAAGCCTTCCTCCAGGTCCGCCAGGATGTCGTCGATGTGTTCCGTGCCGATGGAAAGCCGGATCGTATTGGGATGGATGCCCTGGTCCAGGAGCTCTTCCTCGGACAATTGTGAATGGGTGGTGCTGGCCGGGTGGATCACCAGGCTCTTGACGTCCGCCACGTTGGCCAGGAGGGAGAAGATCTTCAGCCCGTCGATGAACCGCCAGGCTTCATCCTTTCCGCCCTTGATGTCGAAGGTGAAGATGGAGCCGCCGCCATTGGGGAAATACTTCTGATACAGCGCGTGGTCCGGATGGTCCTGAAGGGAGGGATGGTTGACTTTTTCCACCAGCGGATGGCTTGAAAGGTATTCCACGACTTTTTTGGTGTTTTCCGCATGTCTTTCCAGCCGGAGGGAAAGGGTCTCGACGCCCTGCAGCAGAAGGAACGCGTTGAAGGGCGAGATGGCCGCGCCCGTATCCCTCAAAAGGATGGCCCGGATGTAGGTGACAAAGGCCGCCGGTCCCACGGCGTCATAGAAGGATACGCCGTGATAGCTGGGGTTCGGCTCGGCGATGTTGGGGTATTTCCCGCTTGCACTCCAGTCGAACTTTCCGCTTTCCACGATGATGCCGCCCAGGGTGGTGCCGTGGCCGCCGATGAACTTGGTGGCCGAGTGGACCACGATGTCGGCCCCGTGCTCGATTGGGCGGATCAGGTAAGGCGTACCGAAGGTGTTGTCGATCACCACGGGGATGCCGTGCCTGTGGGCGATGGCGGCCACGGCGTCGATGTCCGGGATGTCGCTGTTGGGGTTGCCGAGGGTTTCCAGGAAAACGGCCCGGGTATTTTCGCCGATCGCGTTTTCCGTTTCGGCGAGGTCGTGGATGTTCACAAAGGTGGTGCTGATCCCGTACTGCGGGAGGGTGTGGGCCAGCAGGTTGAAGGTGCCGCCGTAGATGGTCTTCTGGGCCACGATGTGCCCGCCGGAGGCGGCCAGCGCCTGGACGGTGTAGGCGATGGCGGCGGCGCCCGACGCGACCGCCAGGGCGGCGCTGCCGCCCTCCAGCGCCGCGATGCGCTTTTCCAGCACCTCCTGGGTGGAATTGGTCAGCCTTCCGTAAATGTTGCCCGCGTCCGCCAGACCGAAGCGGTCCGCCGCGTGCCGGCTGTTATGGAATACATAGGACGTGGTCTGATAGATCGGCACCGCGCGGGAATCGGTCGCCGGGTCCGCCTGTTCCTGTCCGACATGAAGCTGGAGCGTTTCGAATTTATACTGACTCATTTTTATGCCTCCTCATTTATGTCATATGGTTTTTTTGCCGATAAAAAGCCCGGGGATCCTGATGACTCCCGGGCAAACGGCCGACCGGATCCTGGGGCTTAACAGATCCCTGTCCTGTGGGAGCGGACGGATGGACAGCCGAACGCTCCGGCCATATGACATGCCCGGGAGATAAGCATTCGACAGCACATGAAGATATCGTATTCCTCGGCGGCGTATCCGCGCATCTTCCGGGCCCCCTTTCGATGTGATAACCGGATTATAAACCCTATGACCTACTATGTCAATAGGGAAATAAAAAATAAATCTTGTTTTGCCTATTTATCCTGGAGTATAATAGGCAAAACAAAAACGGAATGGGGGGTCGCGCATGATCTCTACCAGGGGACGCTACGCGGTGCGTGTGATGATCGACCTGGCCGAACACGAAGATGGCAGCTTTATCCCGCTTCGGGATATCGCCCAAAGGCAGGAGCTGTCGAAGAAATACCTCGAGATCATTATGAAGGATCTGGTTTCCGGCGGCCTGCTGGCCGGGGCCAGCGGCAAGGGCGGCGGATACAGGCTGTGTCGGAAGCCGGAGGAATACACCGTGGGGGAGATCCTGGAGCTGACCGGGGAAAAGCTGTCCCCCGTCGCCTGCCTTGCCGGAGAGGTTAACGACTGCCCCAGGAAAGCGGAATGCCGGACCCTGTCCATGTGGGCGGAGTTCGATCAGATGGCGCACGACTATTTCTATGGAAAAAAGCTCAGCGACCTGATGAAAACGGGAGGGACCCCATGATCACGCCGGATATGCCGATCAGGATCGGCCGAAGGATATGCAAAAACAGGATCACGATGGCCCCGACGGTGAAGTTCTGCGCGGGCCCGGAGGGCCTGGTCACGGACTTTTTTGTGAAGCATTACGCCCTGAGGGCAAAGCACGGGTGCGGCCTTGTCTGCGTGGAGGCGACGGCGGTATCGCCGGAAGGGCGGCTGGCGCCGACGCAGCTGGGCCTGTGGGACGACGCCCAGACGGAAGGGCACCGGCGGATCGCCGAGGCCTGCCACGCTTACGGCGCCCTGGCGATCCCGCAGATCCATTACGGCGGCCTGGGGACGCACCCCGAATGCGGCCCCCTGACGTCGCCGACGGCCGTCATGTGGAACTCCTGGGGAAAACAGGTCATGGCCCGGGAACTGACGGCGCCGGAGATCCGGCGGATCGAGCGGCACTTCGTCGATGCCGCGGCGCGCGCAAAGGCGGCCGGATACGACGGCGTGCAGCTTCACGGCTGCCACAGCTACCTGATCAACGATTTCGCGTCCGACGTGAACCGGCGCGCGGACGAATACGGCGGAAACACCGAAAACCGCGCGAGGCTCGGCTGCGAGATCATATCAGGCATAAGGGAGGCGTGCGGCGGGGACTTTATCATTTCCGTGCGGGTGTCGGGCTGCGACCCGACGGTGGAGGAAAGCATCCGGACGGCGGAGTATTATGTGAAGGCGGGCTGTGATTACCTGCAGGTTTCCGGCGGCATCCGGGACGTTTCCGATTTGCCGCATGACGAGGGCCTGCCCTATAACCGGGTCGCGGAGCTGGGGGTCAGGTTCCATGAGCATTTCAGGGGGGTCGTTCCGGTGTCCGCCGTCAACGGGATACGCACGCCGGAAATCGCGCGCTTCCTTCTGGAAAAGGAGCTTGCGGACACGGTGGACCTGGCCTGCGGCCTGCTGGCTGACCCGGCGCTTGCGGAGGCCATCCTGTATGGGTCGCCCTATGTCCGGTGTTTCGGCTGCAAACGCTGCGGCTGGGGGCCGGGGCACCCCCACATTTGTCCCGCGCTGAAAAAACGCGGGGACGAAACATGGGAATGGGAAACGCCGAAAAAGAGTGAAGAGTGGAGAGTGGAGAGTGAAGTTTTGGAATGGTGATGAGCGGAGTCCGGAGGAGGGGACGCGATGAATAAAGAGGACGGCGGCATACCCCGGGAGATTGAGGAAAAGGTGGATAAAAAGGTGGTTTCCATAATCGGGGAGGGCGGCTATTTGGGCTATTGCCACGAGTTCTGGAGGGTCAAAAAACAGATCCTTCTCGAAGAATACGGCATCGACTGGAAAACCCCCGCCGAAAGGTATCCGCACATCATGTTTGACTGAACCGGCGGGGCAAACGGTCAGAAAACGGGAAAGCATCGACGGCGGCCGGCTTTTTAAACAGGAATACGATGTAAAGGCCGAAACCCGGCTGTGACCGCGGGCTTCGGCCTGTTTTTTTCGGGAAGCGGCCCTGATCGATGAAACCGGCCGGCCGCGCGCGGGGCCGGGACAAACAGGGCGGCGAAGCGCCGTCCGCCGGAATGTTTTGCCGCCGCGGCTATGCGCGCCGGAATGAAAAAACGTAAATTACGGGAAAAGCGGGGACGGTGAATAGAATGAAAGCGTCAAAGGGCGAAACACAAATCGGGGAGCCCGGAAAGTGAAAGGAGAAAAACACCATGAAAGAAAACCGTTCCCTTATCAAGTACCTGCTGCTCAACCTCATCACCGTCGGGATCTACAGCCTGTTCTTCTGGAGCCGCTACGCGAAGGATATGAACACGATGTGTGCGGGAGACGGGCGGAAGACCCGCGGTGTCATCGGGCGGATCCTGCTGTCGGCCGTGACGCTGGGTATCTATGAACTGGTGTGGCAGTACAAGGCGGGAGACAGGATCGCCGCGAACTGCCAAAAGATGGGCGTGACGGTGAACGTCACGGGAGGCAATGTGCTGCTGTGGAGCACCGTCGGAATCCTGCTGTTCGGCATCGGTCCGCTGGTGGCGGTCAGAAAGCTGATCAGGGGGATCAACGCGCTGAGCGCGGCGTACAACCGCGGGTCCGCCCGGAACGCGGGCACGACGGTGAACGTGAACATCGTGACCAACGCGGCCTGATAAATGTAAGGCATGGGAACATACAGAGAAAACAACGGATTAAAAATGTAAAAGCGCCGCGGTTTCCATAAAGCGCCGCGGCGCTTTGACTTTACGGGCGACCGGCGCGCCGCCAATCTCGGAAATTACGACCACGCGTTCTACCTGGCCAACGCGTATTACGGGGGGATCATGATCAGGCCGGATACCGAACGCGCCATACGTCTGTACGATCTGTGCGCCATGACCGGCTCTTCCTCGTCCGGGATGAGCCGGGCGGCGTTCCTGCGTTACGCGGAACCGGACAGGCTGAAGGGGGAAGCCCTTCGGCGCTGGCAGGCGTACCGCCGGGAGGAGGCGGGGAAAGAAAAGCAAAAAGAAACGCTGAAAAAGACGTAAAAAAGACGCGGAAAGAGTCGCGAAAAGAAACGCGGGAAAAGACAGTAAGGTCCCCCCATGACGGCGGTACGGCGTTAATTCATTCCCACGTCCGCGGGCTCGGTCACGTATTCCATGGTGTTGAGGGGGACGATCAGGCCGTCCCGGACCTCGAAGACGTTCCATACCGAGCCGTATTTGTTGGGCACCGGGAAGACGGCGATCAGGGTATTGCCCCGGTAGACCGCCGCAAGGGCGCCGGAATTGGCCAGGTTATTGCCGGAAACATCCTTCCGGTAGGTGTAATTATGGACGGAATAGCGGAAAACGCCGCTGGAGGGGACATGGAGGGTGACGGTCTCCGGGCCGTAGGAGGTGGTGTCGTCGTGGTCCAGGGTGCACACCGTGACGCCGCCGGAGCGGTAAGCGGTGTTCCGGTAAAAGACGTGGAGGGTCTTCCCGTCGGAAAGCACGCCGCTTAAATGGGAATCCAGGTCGGCGGGGTCCGCGCCCCAGGTGAGGACGACGCGCAGCTGGTTTTCGCTCTGGCAGGGGCTGAGGGCGCCGTTCAGCAGGGTGGTTTCCCCGCTGAAGACGGTGACGTTCAGGGACGAGGCGATATACCCGGACCGGGAAATGACCGCGGTGTAATAGCCCGGCGGGAGGGATATACTGTAATGCCCGGACGCGTCGGTGACGCATTGCCCCGCGGCCGAGGCGGCGGAGGAGGCGTTCCAGCCGGAAAGGAACAATACCAGGGCGCCGTTCACGGGCAGGCCCGTCAGGGCGTCGACAACGGTACCGCTGACGGCGCCCGCGTCGGGATCGGTTTTTTTGACCAGCGTGATGTCCTCAAGGTAGGTGACCTGCCCGGCCGTGACCGTGACTCCGGCAATGGTCAGGGTCCTGCGGCCGGTGAGGGAAACGGTCAGGTCATACTTTCCCTCGGGCAGGAGTAGGGAGAACTGCCCGTCGGCCATCAGCCCCACGGTGTCCGCAAGAGAGGAGGTGCCGTGGACGAAGGCCGAGATGCGGACATCGGTGTCCCTGGGGATGACCCGGCCCATCACGGTGCCGAAAAGGGCTCCGGAGTGCTCCGCTCCGGGGGTGGCGGCCGCCAGGAGCAGGGCGCGGTGGGCGTCGGGGAAGGAATAGGCGTACGTCCGGCCGCCCGCGGCATGGGATACGGAGACGGAAGCGCTGCGCAGAAGGATGTCCTTCACCTGCTCGCCGGTGAGGGCGGGGTTCAGGGAAAAGCACAGCGCCGCGGCGGCGGATACATGGGGGGCGGCCATGGAGGTGCCGCCAAGGAGGCCGTACCTGTTCCCCGGCATGCAGGAAAGGATGCTTTCGCCCGGGGCGATCAGGTCCACCCGCGGGCCCCAGTTGCTGCCGGGGCGCACCGCGTAGGAAGGCGAGGAATCCTTCAATTCCGCCGCGGTCACAACGATGATGCGGTCACGGTTTTCCTCGCAGTTGACGAATATGCCGTTGGTCGCGGCGTCAAGGCCCTTGTTCCCGGCGGACTGGACGATCAGGAAATCCAGGCCGCTGTTCCGCATCCGGGTCAGGAAAGGATCAATCTCGCCCTGCCAGGCGCAGCCGCCGGGGTTGGAGGCGCCCATGCTGACGTTGATGACCCGGCAGCCCGACAGGATCATCTTAGCCAGGGCGTATTTATACTGGTATTCGTTGATGAAGGTTTTGTCCGGGTCGGTGACGTTCGGGTCGGTGGAGACGCCCTGGATGGAATAGGCGCAGAGCTCCGCGTCCGGCAGGATGCCGGCGATGCCCGTTCCGTTGTCCATCACGGCGCCGATGATGCCGCATACGTGGGTGCCGTGCTCGCTGGTAAGGGACGGGTCGTTGTTCCAGACCGAAAGGAACCGTCCGTCCAGGTCCTCGTGGGATATATCGAACATGGAGTCGATCACGCCCACACGGACGGGAACATGGGCGCTGTTCAGGAGCAGGTTCCAGGCTCGCGGGGCCCGGATGGCCTCCGCGTTCCAGTTGGCGCCGCCGGGATGATCCTCGTCCCATTCGCTGTCCGGCTGCCAAAGGGCGTCGTTCGGGATATGGACGGCGTCGGAGACGGCCGGGGACAGGACCTCCGGCGAGGCGGAGAGGATCAACGGCGAAAGGGATATTTCATCGCACAGCGCGGTCAGCTGCGGCCAGGTCAGAGGGGCGGGCAAAAGCCACTGGAAGTCCCCCGTAGGGGCGATCATCCCGGCGACCGAGGCGCCGTATTCCTCCGCCAGGGAGGCGATCATGTCGGGGGAAGCCTCCGGCGACGCCACCACGTCGATCAGGTTATCGGCAAAAAGGCCGTCCCCCAGGGGATGGAGGTGTCCGCTTTCGGGGTACGCAATGGAAACGTCCTCCGCTTTCGGGACCTCGGGGCGATGCGCGGAGGTATAGGAAATCAGCGCGGTCACATCGACGGTTTCGCCGTCCAGGGTGACCGTGCGGGAAACGGGCAGTGTTTTTTCAGCCGCTTTTGCGGGGCAGGCGGCGCAGAAAACGCACAGGGCCAAAAAGAGGGACGCGCCGCGGCGCTTTTTCCCGAGGCCGAAGAACAGGCCGAGGGAAACGACGAAGACCGCGCTTAAAGTGATCAGGGGAAAGCCGTCGCCGGTCACGGGGATGACGACGGCGCTTTCGGCGCGGAACATGCAGGTGTGGCTTACGCCGTCCATGGCGCCGACCGTCCCCGCCTCCAGGAGCGCCGGGGAGCCGTCCACGGCGGCGCAGCCCTCCGGAAGGAGGAATTCGATCCGCACGCCGTAAAGCGGGGCGGCGGAAGGATTGCGCAGGGTGACCGTGGCGGTGATGATATCGCCCCGGGAATAGCTGTCCCTGTCCGTGGTCAGCCGGGCCTCCGGGCCGGACTCCGCCCGGGCCGGGGCCGCGGACAGGAAAAGCAGCGCGGCCAGGAGCAGGAAAAGGCGTTTCAGCATGAGGTTCCCTTCCGCCGGGTGCTTCCGGCTGGACAATGAGTGGAAGAGAGAATTTCTTTTCAACTATAATAACATGGAATCGGGCGGGTGTGAACCGAAAAAAACGGACGCGTTCCGCGCCGCGGAAAAAACTCCGAAAAAAACCGCAAAAAAAAATCCGCGCGGCGTAACCTTTTGTCCGTGCTGCGGATGTTACTGGTGAGAACGCTGAAAAACAGGTTCCTGACAAAATACCGACCGTACAAACGAAAGGAGAATCGCCATGAAAACCATTCGCAAGATCGCCGTTCTGACCCTGACCCTCGCCCTCCTCCTCCAGGCCGTTCCGGTATCCGCCGACGCAAACTTCAACAACACCCATTGGTACGTCAGCAGCATTTCCAGCGATTACACCTCCCTCCTCGACAAGGATTCCCAGATGGTCCTGGGCCTCATCGGCTCCGTCGTGCAGATGGTACCCTACAGCAGCTGGCTGGAAGGCTACAGCATCTATGCCCTGTACATCGGACTGGACCTGAAAAGCAACGGCACCTTCGAACTGACCTTCCTTGCCTCCGAAAACGGCGTCATCGACTGGAGCACCTACCAGAACACCACCGGCACCTGGCGGTATGCCTCCAATTGCCTCTATCTGACGGAAACCGGCGGTGAAAGCATCCGCATGGGCTACCGCGGCGGCAAGCTGAGCCTGAACCTGTACGGTCTGATCGACCTGACGCTCGAGCAGGCATAAGATTCCCTTCCCGGCCTCCCCAAAACGCTCCCATGCCGGAGCGTTTTTTTTTGCGCCGCCGGAAGGGATTTAATCCGTTTCCGGTTCCCCGCGACCGTTTTTAAGCGCCGCCCAAGGGGCATATTACCGTACCCCGTCCTCCGCGTCCCGGACTTTTTTGCGCCGCCGGAAGGGATTTAATCCGTTTCCGGATCCCCGCGACCGTTTTTAAGCGCCGCCCACAGGGTAAATTTCCGTAACCCGTCCCCGCGTTTTTTTGCGCCGCAGGAAGGACTTTTTTCCGTAACCCCGTCCCCGCGTAGTGGCAGGCGGAAATTGCCGTTTACCGGCTTAAGGCTCCTTCGCCGAATCGGGGTGAAGGGGTGAAACCTCTTCCGCGGGGTTTGGGGCCGCGCAGGCCCCATCCGTCGCGGCCTGATGCTCTGCACATAGAACCGTCCCCTGTGATTTTTGCGCCGGAGGGCGTCGGGGTCACGGCGATGAAACCGGGACTATTGACCGTCCGGCGGAACCTGATATAATCGTCTTTGGAAAGACGGTATGACGCGCGACCGAATGCCTTCTTCGGCGCCCGGGCATGGGGCGGGAAAGGGAAAAAATGCCGACGCGGACGGAAAGCGAAAACAGAACATCCCGGCGCATTCGCGCCGTCAGGTTCTGCGCCCTGGCGGCGGCGCTGGTCTGCGGCGCGGGGCTGGCGGCCTACGGGATCTTCGCCCTGCGCGCCGGACGGACAAACGCGGAGCTGGGGAAAATATACCGTGCGGCGCCCGCCGTGTCCGCCGCGGCTCCCGTTTCGGCCCGGGAAACGCGGGGGGAAACGCGGACGCGGGATTACGTTCCCGTTACGCCTCCGCCGGAAGGCGCGGAGGAAATCAAGGAGGGCCCGGGGACGGTGCCTCCGGCCACGCAGGTCCCCCGCGTTACGGCGGAACCCGCCGGGGAGCGTCTAAAGCCCGGGTATTATCCCGGGAATCCCTATCTGGCGGTATCCCCCCGCTTTAAGGCCCTCAGGGAAAAAAACGGGGACATCGTCGGCTGGCTCACCGTCGACGGGCTCATCGACACCGCCGTGGTGCAGCGGGACAACGCCTTTTACCTGACCCACGACGCCCTGGGGAACCGGAACATCAACGGCGCTGTCTTCCTGGAGGAGACCATTGACCTGAGGACCGCGCCCCGGACGCTGATTCTTTACGGGCACAACATGAAGTCGGGCGCGATGTTCGCCTGCCTGCGGCGATATGAGGACCCGGCCTTTTACCGCGCGAATCCGTTCATCCGCATGGACACGCTGTATGAGGACGGGCTTTACGCGGTCGCGGCGGTGGCGGTGATCTCTGATAAAGAAGGGACCGGCGCCCGGGTGGACCTTTCCCGCCTGTGCTCCTCAGTGACGTCCTGGCGCCGGGAGGAGATCGAAAAGCTGATGGCGCTTTCCGTTTTCACCCGGACCGTGGACGCGGAGCCGGGGGACAGGCTGCTGCTCCTGATCACCTGCGCCGGGGACGGGGACGAGCGGCGCGTCGTTTTGGCCCGGATGCTTCGCCGCGGGGAGACGGAGGCGGATATGGCGAGGCTTGTGTTCCTGGCGGAAAGGAAAGATAAATAGAACGGAGAGCGGAGCTTTGGAATGGCGGTGACCGGGAACCGCATCTGTCGCCCGCCGCGTTGCTTTTCAATAGGCGGACCGCCGTATGGCGGTGTGGTCACGGCTCCCCGCCCTTCTGTCGTCGGGCACCCCGTGACAAAGAATGAGATTCCCCCGGCTTTTCAAAACATGCGGCATATGAGGCGATGACGGGGCATTCCCGGGAAATGAGGATAACGATGAGAACGCCGGTTTGCGTATTCTTATATGTAATAACGCTCCTTTTTTCGTTCCCCGGCGCCGGATCCGGAGGCGCGGCGGGGCTTGTTCCCTGCTCCATGCCGGTGTATGTCAACGGTGAAATCGCCGCGGAGGACGGGGATTGGGTCTTTGCGGATCCGGACGGACGGTATTACGCCGATACCGGCTTTCTTTGCCGGCATATCGCCCCGGATTTCATTACGCGCTCGGAGGACGGCGCCTGGAGGCTGCGCCGCTTATCCCTTGCCGATGACGCGGTGATCCTCTATGGCGAACAGGCCCTTCTTGACCTGGAAAAGGCGGATTTCTGCCTGCGGGTGGACCCATACTGGCTGGAGGCGGGGGTTTTTTCTCTGCTGGAGCGCTTCAGTCCTGTCCTGGAGGCGGACGGCGCGCGGTATGAACGGACCGGCGAATCCGCGCCGTGCCCGGAGAGCGGCTGGGACGCCGTCAGCCCCGAGGGGCGCGCCATGTGGCGCATGGGCGGGGACTGGTGGCTGGAGGACGGGCGGGGGCTGATGTGGCGCTACGCGCCGGCCGAGGGATGCGAAGAGGAAGGAACGATCACGGATTGACTTTGGGATCGTGGTAAAAGGATCGGTTTTTTTGGTTTACGGGCGTCCGCATGCCGGACGCTTCTTTGATTGTTCTATCTTTGACCGGCCTTAACAAAATTGAAACAATTTGTAAAACAAACTTAATTAAATTTCCGTCATAAACCCGCCTATAATAATTTACAATTTCGGAAAATTCATGTAAAATGATTAAGACCATGTAAAGATGCGGAAGGTGGGTTTATTTTCCTTTCCGCGGAACACGTGGAAACGGGCGGACCCGGCGTCTGCCTGATGCGCGGAATAAAGGAGGCTGACGATATGACCGGAGAGATTTGGTTGTGTCTTGAGACGGTCCTGACGGTCCTTTGCCTGTGCGGGCTTCTGCTCCCGCAGGGGAGGAAGGGCCGGGCTTTTTCGCGCGTCCGCCGGCGAAGCCCGATATCACCGCAGATCGAATGTCTGCCGCCCGTATGGCTCAGCCCGGGGCGATGGCGGCACAGGCGATGTCCATGCCGCGCAGCCTGCGGGTAGAAACGTCGAAAAGGACCATTTGCTCACGGGCGTCCGTGATATCAACGCCGAAAACGGTGTATGAGGGGTAAAGGGTTATGAAAAACAGGATGAAGTTATTCGCATTTCTGGTGACCATGCTGGCAGTGCTCTTGGCGGCTGTGGGCGCGCTGGCTTACACATTCGATCTCAGAGATTTGACCGGCGGTCCCGGACAAGCGATGAACGTGAGCGTCGATCGGCGCGTCACCCGGACGGAGCAGGAGCGTGACGCCAGCTTCAAGGTCAATTTCGCGTACGAGATCCCGTCGACCGTTGTTCAACAGATGCGTTTCGACGCGATGATAGGACGGCCGGTCACGCTGACCTATGACCTGAGCACCTTCATCGCGGATACGCCCCTTGGCGATATTGCCGACTACAGCGGCCGCTGGATGGTCGGCCCCACCCAGGTCGGTACTTACACGATCCAGAATAACAAGGTCACCTTTACCGTCACCAACACCGCCTGGCTCATGCGCCAGATGACGCTGCACGGGTCGTTCTCCTTTGAAGTCCATACGGACGCGTCCGAACTGGGACTGGAAGACAGTTACACCTATGATTTCCCGGGAGCTCCGAAGCCCTTCACCGTTCCATATAAAAAGGTCACCTTCAACACCTCCAAGACCGTCAACGGCATGTCCGTCAACGACGGCCGCGAGGTGACGCTGACCGCCAACTCCGACGGCACCTACACCCTCAATTACAGCGCTTCCGTGACGACCAACGCCACGATGAAACAATTGGAATTCAGCGATACCCTCACCGGCGGGCAGACGCTGGACACTTCCTCTGTCCGGATCAACGGCACCGCCGTGACGCCGACGACCACAGGAAACGGCTTTAAATTCAATGTGCACGACGTCCTGGGTACTCCGGTAAATCCTGGCGTGTATACCGTGACCTATTCCACGACGCTGACGGAAAGCCAGCTGAATACCTTTCAGAATAACACGGCCAACTGGAAGGTCAACGGGAACACCGATAAACCCGGCGGCGAGACCAGCATCAAACCGGTGAAGCCGACTCCGGCGACCCCGACCCCCACCCCGACGCCGACGCCGACCCCCACCGCGACCCCGACGGCGACCCCCACTCCCAGCCCCACCCCCGAGGGCTGGACCCCGACGCCGGTGCCCACCGCGACACCGACCCCGGAACCCGGCAAGACCCCGATCCCCGCTTCCAAATCGGCTGACGCCACCTGGCAGCCCGGCTGCATGATCAATTATACCCTCACCTTCGGCGACGCGACCGCGCAGATGGGCGGAAAGACCATTTCCGACCAGATGACCAATCTGCAGGATCTGGTGGGCAGCGTGGTGATCACCTATAAAGACGGGACCTCCGAAGTGATTCCCACCGGCAGCGGCGCGTGGGCCAACGACGGCGTGATCTGGTCCTTCCATCACCAGAATGGCGTATACAGTGAAGAGATGCTGCCTGTCCTGAACGGCTACCGCATCCGGGACGACGCTCCCATGGGGCCCGTTACCATCACCTACACCACCCGGATCATCGATCTGGAGACGGCGAACGAAAACCACATCTACGACGTTAAATCCATCAAGAACCATGGCGACGGCGACGGCACAGGCGTGGGCACCGAGCATGACGTGGAATTCGACGAGGAGCCCGGCACCATCAAGAAGACCGTGGACGACGCCGACGGCGAATACGAACCCGGTCAGACGCTTACCTATACCATCACCTTCGGCCATGAAGGCAAGCTGATGGACAATACCTACGTTGAGGATACCATGTCCGTCAACCAGACCCTGGAGGGCAGCGTCACGGTGACCCTTGGCGACGGCACGTCCTATACCATGCCGACCGCTACCGGCGAATACAGCAACGATGGCGTCCAGTGGGGTTACCACCAGATCACCGCGAATGCCGGCGACCAGCGTGTGTTCGGGTATCAGTTCCCGGAAGGCACCGGCTACGGCCCCATCACCATCACCTTTACCGCGCGGGTCCTGACGGACAATGAGGCCAGCGACCTGGGCGTTTCCGGCCAGACGACGGTCAGGAACAAGGCGACCTACGAGAACAAGAGCAGCGAGGTGTCGGGCGAGGTGCCCTTCACGCCGGTCACGCATACTCCTGAAGTGGATAAGTACTTCATGGAGTGGGACAGGACGAACAACAAGGTCTATTTCCAGATCGATGTTTATGCCAAGGAAGGCTCCGTTTATCCGTTGACGAATGTGGTCGTGACAGACTTCCTGAACGGAAACTCCTTTGTTCAGCCATCCTCTTATTTCTACGGTAAGCTGACGCTGGACCCCAGCACGATCACTGTCAAAACCGATTCCGGTGCCGTTATGGCGCCCGGCCAGGATTATACTTATCAGACTACCGGGATCGGAGGAGGCGATTTTGCCCGGATCAGTTTCCCGGTGCTGAATGAGGGCTGCACGATCACCCTTGGCTTCGATTGCCCCAAGCCGATCAGCGACGGAGTAAAAGTTTATAATGACGCGCGCGTGGACGGCGGCAATACGGACACGGTTGAAGAGGAATATAAGGTCGACGGGATCGATATTTACAAGTACGGCGAGGTTGACGAGGAGACCCGGATCATTACATGGCATGTTATCCTGAATCCTACCGCCAAAAAATATGATCCCGATACCTATGACCTCCGCTTTACGGATACTTTGGCGGAAGGCATGGAACTGTACGGGAACACGATTACCGTCAACTACCAGAACAGCGGACAACGGGATGTCCAGATTCCGGCAACGGAAACAAACGGCGTGATCACATCCACCGGCCCGATCAATTATTATTTTACCAACTGGGACGGAACGACCACTCCGATCGGTATCAGCGAAAAACAGTACCAGATCACCTACCAGACGAAGATCAGCGACGCGGAATGGGACCGTATCACCAGCTCTCAGACTGCGAGCAAAGACTATGATAACGAGGTCAACATTACGACGGAATCGGGCGACAATTTTGAAGCCACCGCCGAGGTGTCCATCACGGCCGAAGATTTCCTGGAGAAAAGGGATCTGTCTCCGAGAATTTTGCCGGACGATTTTATCACGTATGAAGTTGACGTCAACCCCAAAGGATACGCCCTGAACCTGGGTCAGCCGCTGCGCCTGACCGACCAGCTGGACACCAAGTTTGAAATACTGGTGGATACCATCTGTGTGTACGAATACGACACGGGAACCGAAGTCGCCGGTGTGGAGATCTCCTACAACGACGACGCGCGTGTACTGACCATCGGGAACATTCCGGACAAGAAGCATGTCACTGTCACCTTTGACGTGAAGGCCAGGAGCCTGACGCTGGACGAAAACGGCAATGTGACCACCGCCACCTTCACCAACACCGCCACGCTGTACGGCGGCGGAAGCCATTCCTCCACCGTCAGTAAGGAGCATCAGATCAGCCAACACTCCGCCTCCATCGAGGGTAGCGGCGTATACATCAATCTGCTGAAGTTCGACGAAAATGATCCTTCTATCAAGCTGAAGGACGCCGGGTTCCAGTTGTTCAAGTGCGTGGTCGATCCCAATACCGGTATGGTGCTCAGCGAGACCCAGGTCGACGATATGGGCATGCCCTCCTCCGAAACGCTGTATACGGACGAGGAGGGGGCGTTGATGATCCAATGCCTGGAAACCGCGACCCTCTACTACTGGGTAGAGACGGAAGTGCCGACAGGCTATTACAGCGACCAGACCAGGCACTACTTTGTCACCTACGATGAGAACCCCAAACATTTTGAAACCGCGCAGGTGCTGTATGAATACCTGACCGGCCTGCAGGGGGATGACGTCACCGAGGAAGTGGACGCCCTGAAGTCGGAGCTGATCATCTACCTTTCCGAGCACAGCGGCTCGTCGTACGAAGAATATCTCGAATATCACGCCGCCGGCGCGCACAGCGATATCGTCCTGCCGCACAGTGATATCGAAGAGGGATTCAACAACTATATAGAGACGAACGCGATCGGCGTCGGCAGGCAGCGCGCTTACGAGCTGGACGACCTGGTGACCGGGGCGGACAACGGCATCCCCGTCGTCGCCACATACGTCAACGAAGCGACCTGGAACGTGAACAATAACCAGTTCCGCACCATCACGGCGCGGAAAAACTGGGCCGGCGATAACAACAACGAATACGATACCCGCCCGGACAGCATCACCTATGAGCTGCACCAGATCTCCGCGGACGGCACCGATACGGTGTACGATACCGTTACGGTGACAAAGCCCGCAAATCCCGACGAATACTGGCCGGCGTACAGCTGGTCCAAACTGCCCGCGGCGGACGGTAACGGCAATGAATACCGGTACGCCATCAGGGAGCAGACGGTGGAAGGCTATTACACCACCTACTCCACCGATCCGGAGGAGGGAACAGAGAGTGGCATCATCTCCGTTACCAACACCCTGATCCCCTCCACGGTGGACATTAAAGTTGAAAAGGTGTGGGAGAGCGACGGCATGACGACGCCTCCGCAGGCGGTCGTCAAACTGCAGAAGATCCTGACGGACAAGGACGGCGTGGTCCACGAAGCCGCGGACTGCTTTGACGTGCCCAACTATATCGTGGCGCTGAGCGCCGGCAACGACTGGAGCCATACCTGGCAGACCCTCCCGACCAGCGACACGAGGGGCAGCTACCTGTATACCGTCGTGGAGGTCGAGGTGCCCGAAGGGTACACCGTGACCTACAGCGACAAGGGCAAGGGAGCTTTGATCGAGCCGCTGGTGGTGACCAACACCATTGTTAAAAAGGAAGGCGAGGTCACGCTGCAGGGCGTCAAGGTCCTGGAAGGCCGTGAATTTAAGGAAGGGGACACCTTCACCTTCACCCTTTCCGGCGATCCCGCGCCTATGGACGCCGACGGCAACCCCGTGACCGAAGTCACCGTGTCCCCGACCTCGGGCAGCCGGGCTGCTTTTGACCTGGGTACCTTCCATTATGAGACCGGCGACCTGCTGGACGAGGCCGGCGTGCCTGTTTCCAGCAAGGTGTTCACCTACACCGTGCAGGAAACCGCCGGAAGCATCGCCGGCGTCACCTATGACAGCAATACGTATTCCTTCGACGTCACCGTGGTCAACGAGGAAGGCGCCGACAACCTGACAGTTACCGCCGACCCCGCCGAGGGGCCCGTGGCGACGTTCACCAACACCTACGAAGCCGAGGGCAGCGTGACGCTGACGGGCGTGAAGGTGCTGGAAGGCCGCGCGTTCACCGAGGGCGACAGCCTGACCGTCACGATCACGGGCGACGATCCGCTGCC
>CADANQ010000058.1 GCA_902789365.1 uncultured Eubacteriales bacterium | reverse complement strand
CGGCATAATCATTGATCTGCCTTATTTTTGTGTTCCTTCGATATGCTCTCCAACAGAGGTATATCGTTTTTTTGTTCGCCCGCCCCGTGAACAGTAACCTTAATTCTTTCTTAAATATGGTCAAAATCGCGGCGAAACAGCTGCTCCTCCGTCCCGCGGACGGTTTTCACGTTCCCGATCCTGTGAAAGCCGTACTTTTCATACAGACCCCTTTCCCCGCTTACGATATACACGGCGTCATAGCCCGAAACGGCGGCATGGAGGCACGCCCGCTCGATCATTCGCTGTGAAAGCCGCTTCCCGCGGTATTTTTCGTCCACGAACACATACCCTATGAAGGGCGTGCGCCGGTCGTCCTCCGGCAGGCTGTCCTTTTTGGAAAAGGTACAGAAGCCGATGACCTGTTCGCCGTCAAGACAGGCGATCACCCGCTCCCTGTCCGTGAATTCGCCCCTGTCCATCCGTTCTGCCAGATAGGGGCCCGCTCTCCAGGAGCAGGTCCGGGCGAAAGCCGCGGTTTTTTGCCACATCGGGTGGCCCCTTTTCATCAATATGATCTCCAAAGACAATCGTTCCCTCCCTGCGGTCCCCGGACCGGATGAAGCCCGGTCCGTTTGCCCGGATACGGTCCGGGATACGCGGAATTATATGTCATAAAGCGGAAAAAGGCAAATAAGTATGAATTATCCGCTAACCCGTCCTTTCCGTTCTTTCCGCCCTTTTTCCGCGGGAGCCTTTCGTGTTTTCCCGTTGCTCCTTTGGGCCCAATCGTGTATAATTCAAGCCGGAGCCAGGCGAACGGCCGTTCAGCCGACGATTCCGGCCCGGAAAGGAATCAATATGGAAGTTCTTTTCGAACTGCTTTTCCGATTGCTGTTCAATGTACCGATTGTGAGGCTGATCTTCGTCGCGGTGCTCCCGTCCGTCCTACTGATACGCTACGTATGGAAAAAGGACCGCCTGGAGCCGGAACCGCCGAAGCTGGTCTGGTCCCTGGTGGGTCTGGGCATTCTCTCCATCCTGCCGGCCATGCTGCTGGAACTGGGCGGGCTGGCAGTCCTGAATATGCTGTTCAGGAAAGAAAATATCTTATACCAGATCGTCCACTGGTTCCTGGTCGTCGGGGTATCGGAGGAATTCTGCAAGTACATGATGATGCGCCTGAAGACCTGGAAAAGCCCTGATTTCAACTGCTTTTTCGACGCCATGGTTTATTCCGCGGCTGTCTCGGCAGGGTTTGCCCTGGCTGAGAACCTCATATACGGCCTGAAATACGGCGTGGGCGTCCTTTTTGTACGGGCCCTGGTCTCCATCCCGGCGCATATCTGTTTCTCGGTGTTCATGGGCGCATGGTACGGTTCGGCCAAACGCTTTTCCGCCGCCGGGGACGTCCGGCGGGCCCGGCGAGCCCATCTGTTGTCCGTTGCGATTCCCGCGGCCGCCCACGGCGCTTTCGACATCCTCGCATCCAATTCCGGCTCAGCGCCCGCATTGATATTTTTCTTTGTTTATGTGGCCGCGATGTTCATCTTCTGCTGGCGGATGCTTAAAAACCAGGCCGAAAGGGACGCTTATATCGACAGGGGAACGGAGGACGGGGACCCGTCCCCGCAGACATAACAGAAAACCGCGTTGCGCGACAGCATGGATCACCTGAGGGGGGGGAAACAGCATGACCGGGAAGAACAGCCGAAACACCAAAGCGCGGATTGTCCAGGCCGCGTGGAAGCTTTTTTACGATCAGGGCTTCGACGCCACCACGGTAGAGGATATCGTTGCCGCATCCGGCACATCCAAAGGCTCTTTCTACCATTATTTTGAGGGCAAAAACGACCTGCCCGGCACCCTCGCCATCCTGTTTGACGAAAAATACGAGACCCTCAGGGAGGGGATCGGGGAAACGCAGGGAACCATGGATGCGCTCCTGTGGCTGAACCGGGAGCTGTTCTCAATGATCGAAAACAGCGTATCCCCGGACCTGCTGGCCCGCCTCCTTTCATCCCAGCTGCTCACCCGGGGCCGGCGCCAGCTGCTGGACAGGAACCGCACCTATTTCCGGCTGCTGCACCGGCTTATCGTCCGCGGACAGGAGAGGGGCGAGATCAGATGCGACATTTCCGCCGGGGAGATCGTGTCGGCCTATGCCATGTTTGAAAGGGCGCTTTTGTACGACTGGTGCCTCGCCGGCGCTTCCTACGGTCTGGGGGAATATGCGTCCCGCATGATGCCCCTGATGCTGGAAGGATACAATACAAAAAAAGAACAGCTTTCCGTACAGCCTTGAGTCTGTCATCCGTACATCCTGCTGACTCCCTTTATATCTTGCCTTTTCTGGATTTATTAAAACGAAGTTCAGTATTTTGTCTGAACTCCGTTCTGTATTTACGTCCTTCCTGCGGCCTGCTATAATAACCCGGATTTCATCATATCATGGAAAGATCAGGGGAGGAAAGCATGAACAGCACCGCAGAGATCGTCGTATTTATCGTATATCTTCTCGGCATGATCGGCATCGGCCTTTACTTCTTTATCAAGACCCGCAACGGCGGCGAGAAGGATTATTTCCTGGGCGGGCGCAAAATGGGCGCGTGGGTCTCCGCGCTGTCCGCCGGCGCGTCGGACATGAGCGCATGGGTGCTGATGGGCCTGCCCGCCTCCATCTACGCCCTGGGCCTTGGCCAGGTGTGGATTGCCGTGGGCCTCATCATCGGCTATGCCCTCAGCTGGATTTATGAAGCGCCGAGGCTCCGGGCCTTCTCGGTGGCGGCGGACGACGCCATCACCATCCCCCAGTACCTGACCAAGCGCTTCAAATCAAAATCCTACGCGCTGCAGGTCATCTGCGCGGTCATCTTCCTGGTGGCCTACACCATTTACGCCGCCTCCAGCATCAAGGCAGCGGGAACCCTGTTCCACACGGTCATCGGCATTGACCCCAACTTTGCCATGTATCTGGCAGCGCTGATCATCATCGGTTACACCTTTCTGGGGGGCTTTTCCGCCGTATGCTGGACGGACTTCTTCCAGGGCCTTCTGATGCTCGGCGCCCTGTTCATCGCCCCCATCTTCGCCGCGTCCCGCCTGACGGCTAATACCCAGGCAATCGTCGAAGAAACGCCGGCCTTCTTCAAGGTGTTCACCTCCTGGCAGGACGTGGCCAGCGGCCTGGGCTGGGGCCTGGGCTATTTCGGCATGCCCCACATCATCATCCGCTTCATGTCGGTGGAATCCCAGAAATCCCTTAAAAAATCCGCGAAGATCGGCATCACCTGGACTTTCCTGATCCTGTGCTTCTCCGTACTGGTGGGCGTGTTCGGCCGCATGATGCTGGGCATGGACGAGAACATCTCCAAAAACAGCCTGGTGTTCATCACCATGGTCCGCAATATCTTCCCGGCCGTCATTTCCGGCATCCTGCTCTCCGCCATCCTGGCCGCCTCCATGTCCACCGCGGACAGCCAGCTGCTCTCGGCCGCTTCGGCCTTCGCCAGCGACGTCTACAAACCCCTGGTGCGCAAGAACAAGGCCGGCGACAAGGAAATGCTGTGGACCGGCCGCGTGGTGGTGCTCATCATCTCCCTGCTGGCGCTGATCCTTGCGTCCAACCCCAATGCCGGTTCCATCATGGACCTGGTATCCAACGCCTGGGGCGTCTTCGGCGCGGCCTTCGGCCCGGCCATCCTGCTGAGCCTTTTCTGGAAGCGCTTCAATTTCGCGGGCGCCGCCGCCGGCATCGTTTGCGGCGCGGTCGTGGACATCCTGTGGCTGGCGTTCCTGTCCGGCACCGGCCTGTATGAGATCATTCCCGGCTTCATCGCGGGCCTCGTCGCCGCCGTCGTTGTGACGATGTGCACCAAAGCCCCGTCGCCGGAGGTGGAACAGCTGTATGATGACGGCATCGCCCTGATGAACAAGTAACATGGTTTGTGAAATGCAAATCAGTCCCGCAGGAGGGCATTGGTCCCCCCTGCGGGACTTTTTGAACGCATGATATATGGGACAAGAGTGACTTCCATGCACACGGGAGTCAGGAGGCCCCGGAAGGAAACGATGACGCCTCTAATGCCACCTGTCCCGCATGTCATCAGGGGGAACTATACTCGACGGCTTCGCTGCCGCCTTCCATGGCGCTGATCTTCGAAAAAACGAAAATCCGTTCAGTCAGCGCTTCCCCGGCCGGACCAGCAGGCACTGCGGGTCCGCAGGCAGTTTTTTAAGGAAACGTACTCCAAAGACGTGTGATCCGATGAAAGCCAGCACGGACACCATCTGGACGGCGCAAAGCAGGCCGAAAAACGGCCTGGTTCCCAGCGCTTCCAGAAGAAATCCGCCCCCTGCCGCGGCCAGGAGGTTCGTGACCGCGGTAATCGTATTCACCAGCGCCATGGTGCTGGCCTCCATCCCCTTCGGGGCCAGACGGGATAGATAGCGCACCCGTCCGGAAACGTACAGCGCATAGGAAAAGCCCCTGAGCAGCTGAGCCAAGATGAGCTGAGGCAGAGAATGGCCCAGGGCGTACACCGCATATTCCGCCGACAGGAAAACCGCGCTGGCGATCAGCGGCCATCCCCATCCGCGCCGGCCGGAGAACCGTTTGACAAGCAGCAGCATGGGCACCTCACAGATCCCGGACACGAACATCAGCGCACCGTACAGGGAAGTATCGGCGCCGAATTCCTTCATGCCGAATACCATGTAGGTCACCCGCCAGCTGAAGGGGATCAGGTACAGGACCTCAAAAACCACATACGCCGCGATCCAGTAATCCAGAAGGGCCCTGAATGGCATATCCCTCAGCCGCCGCCGTCCCTGTCCGGCGCCCTCCCCCTCGCTTTCCGAAGGGACGAAGGACGTGAGAAGGAAAGCCAGGAACGCGAACGCAAAAAAGAAATAATAAACATTCCTGACATTCATCGCCCGGAGAACGGGCACAAAGGCCAGGGAGATAAGCGCGTACCCGATCGACGCCCATGAGCGGACGGTTCCGTACGGAATCTTCAGAAGGGGGTTGTCGTTCACCCGGACCAGCCACATCTCCATCATCATATTGGAGGGATGGAAAAAGAAATACATCACCGTCAGCATGCCGACCGTAAGGACCCGCCCGGCTCCTCCGGCGGCTGAAAGGGGCGGCACCGCCAAGGCGCAGACGGCGGAACACGCCATGCACAACATGAAGCACTTCTTCACGGACCGGACACGGTCGGATATGATGCCCCAGGTCGGCTGTGACGCAATCCCGACGCCGCTGATCAGCGCGGTAATCAGGCCCATCTGTCCTGCGGTGAACCCGTCAGATTCCAGGAAGACCGAAAGGAAATTGGCGGCGGCAAAGCAGCCGTTGTAGATGAATTCCGTCAGCGAAAGCCTGAAGCGGATCTTTTTCCTGTCCATGCTCCATCCCCTGCGCGTTAAAACAGTATCCTTCAGTCATCGGCAATAAACGGCTTGTAAAAGATCCGGGGAGCACATGCATAAAATAAGTAAACGCACAGGCAAGCCGGCAAGGCCTGCCTGTGCGGATTATTAAAGAGCTGCGGCTTACAGACAGGCTGCATAGGCGGCTTTGGCGCCTTTTTCGCGGATCAGTTTCAGGTCCGCAGCGACCTGCTGTTCAAAGCCGGGGATCTCGGTCAGGTCCCGGTCCCACATCTTTTTGTTGGTCATGACGGCATGGACCAGGTCGTCAGCTGAATCGTCCCGGTGGTCCCAGAAGAATTCCAGCGCCCAGCGGTCGTCGGAAACCACATATTCGTTGCCCTTCGGGCGGCGGCAGACCAGGCCTTTGTCGTTCAATGCCTGAATGTCGTTGGAGTAGAAGGCGATATACGCCGCCAGGCTCATGGTGAGGCAGGGGGGCAGCTTGCCGTTCTTTTCAACATATTCCAGGAGGGTCGGCATGTTGCGGGCCTTCCACTTGCTGGTGGAGTTCAGGGAGATGCTCATCAGTTCATGGTTGACGAAGGGGTTGTTGAAGCGGTCCTGCACGGCGGCGGCGAAATTCTTCAGGTCCTCCTGGTCCAGAGGCAGGACGGGGACCACCTCTTCGTAGAGCATTTTGTTCATAAAGGAACGGACGGTGTCATCCTCCATGCAGTCGCGGACAATGTCGAACCCGGCCAGATACGCGCCAAGGACAAAGCCGGTATGGGCGCCGTTGAGGATGCGGACCTTGCGTTTTTTGTAGGGCGTGACATCCGGAACCACCATGACGGGCTGGCCGGCCTTTTTGAAGGGCAGGCGGTCCTCCAGCTCCTTCGGTCCCTCGATGACCCACACGCCGAAGACCTCGCCCACGTCGGTCAGGGGATCCTCGTAGCCGTTCTTTTCGTTGAGGGCGGCCACTTCCTGCGGGTCGCGGATGCGGCCGGGAACGATGCGGTCCACCAGGGTGGAGCAGAAGATGTTCTTTTCGTTGACCCAGGCGCGGAATGCGTCCTCCAGCTTCCAGTCGTCAATGTACAGATTGACGCACTTCTGAAGTTCCTTGCCGTTGTTGTCGATCAGTTCGCAGGACAGGATAATCAGCCCGTCCAGGCCCGCCTGCCAGCGCTCATAAAGGACGCGGGTCAGCTTGGCCGGGAAGGATACGGGGGGCTGCTGATCAAAGGCGCTTTCGCTGTCGTGGACGATGCCGGCCTCGGTGGTGTTGGATACCACGATCTCCAGGTCCTTCGAGCGGGCAAGCGCCAGGACGCTGTCCCAGTCACCGTAGGGGTTCACGCACCGGCTGCAGCAGGAAATGACCCGCTTGTCGTCCACCTTGACCCCTTTTTCACTGCCGCGCAGATACAGGGTATACAGGCCTTCCTGCTTGTTGATCAGCTCCGTCAGGCCCATGGCGATGGGCTGCACCAGGACGACCTTGCCGTTCCATCCGGCCTTTTCGTTGGCGTTATCAAAAAAACAGTCCACAAAGGCCCTCAGGAAATTGCCTTCGCCGAACTGCATCACCTTTTCCGGGGCATCCTTCAGGATATAGCCCTTGTAGCCGGATTTTTCGAGCACGCCGTAATTCAGCAGATCCATGTCAAAAACCTCCTTCAGCCGTATCGCGCGGAATATTTGTATTTATGGGAATATTATAGCAGGGTTTTCGCCATGTTACAAGGCGGTTTTTTCGTTTTGTCCGCGTTGGTCCCCAAAGTACCCTGTCCGGCATAACGGCGCGGTTCTCCGCGGCGGCGGAGATTTTTTTCCCGTTTTCCGCAAATCATGCTTGACATGCGTTGTAAAGTGGTTTATTATTTAGTTAACAAGCATATCTTGTAAACTTAACACCAAAGGAGGAAGAACCCATGAAGAAGTTCCTGTCCGTTCTCCTGGCGCTCGTCATGGCGCTGTCCCTGGCCTCTTTCGCCTCCGCGGAAGAAACGCTTCCCACCTTCGACCAGCTGGTCTGGGGCGAGAACGCCGACCTGACCGCCACCATCACCTTCGCCTATCACCGCACCGATATCCCCGACAAGCTGAACGGCTATGTCGCGGAATTCCAGAAGACCTATCCCAACGTCACCATCAATTATGACCTGGTGACCGACTACGCCGAAAACGCGCTGCTGCGCGTCGGCACTGCCAACTGGACCATCATGGGCATCCCGCAGGTGGATGTAGACGAGCTCCCCACCTATTTCGTTCCCCTGGGATCCCTGGAGGTTCTCGGCGGGCAGTACCGCTTCATGAGCGGCAAGGCTTATAACGGCGTGTGCTACGGCATGCCCTCCACCGGCAACGCCAACGGCATCGTTTATAACAAGGCCGTGTTCGCCGCCGCCGGCGTCACCGAGCTTCCCAGGACCCCCGACGAGTTCATCGCGGCCCTGAAGCTGATCAAGGAAAACACCGACGCCATCCCGCTGTACACCAACTACGCGGCCGGCTGGACCATGGGCGCCTGGGACGAATACATCGGCGGCAGCGCCACCGGCAGCCCTTCCTTCTACAACAGGGACCTGCCCCACATGAAGGATCCCTTCTCCGACCACGGCAACGGCACCTATCCCTACGCGGTCTACAAGATTCTGTATGACGCGGTCAAGGAAGGCCTGATTGAGGAAGACTACACCACCACCGACTGGGAAGGCTGCAAGGGCATGATCAACAACGGCAAGATCGGCTGCATGGTCCTTGGTTCCTGGGCCTACACCCAGATGCGCGACGCCGGCGAGCACGGCGAGGACATCGGCTACATGGCCTTCCCCATCACCATCGACGGCAAGCAGTATGCCCCCGCCGGCGGCGACTACAATTTCGGCATCAACGTCAAAGCCTCCTATGAGGAGAAGCTGGCCTCCATGTACTACATCAAGTTCCTCACCGAGCAGAGCGGCTTCGCCTACAGCGAGGGCGGCGTCCCGATCGACATGAACGGCGAATTCCCGGACCTGTACGCGGCCTTCGACGGCATCGACCTGGTAGAGCAGCTGCCCGCCGCGGCCGGTGAAGAGACCCTGCTGGGCGATCTGAACACGGAATCCGGTCTGAACCTGAACGCCGGCGGCAACACCAAGGTGCAGGAAATCATCGAGCACGCTTTCAACGGCGACAAGGAATTCGACGATATCATGGCCGACTGGAACGAAGCCTGGAGCGATGCGCAGGAGAGCCTGGGCGTGACCGTCAACGAATAATTCAGCGTCCTTCACAGGGGCCACTGGGGCGAACCCGTGGCCCCTTTTTTAAACCAGACGATCCTCCGGGAGGTGTGATGCCGTGTCGACCGCATTGACTACTGATCTCCGCCGGCGCAAAAAAAAGACAAACTGGCAGAAGGTGGCCCTGATTGTCACCTTTTCCGCCGTTCCGCTGTTTCTTTTGATCCTGTTCACCTACGTCCCCTTTATCAAAATGCTCAAGTTCAGCTTCTACAACATGAGCTACACCAAAAACAGGGGATACGTCGGCTTTGACAACTACATGAAAATCTTCTCCAAAGAGGAATACGTGCAGGCCATGCTGCTGAGCCTTTACTATATGGCCGGCGCGGTTGTGCAATTGTCCCTGGCGCTGTTCTTCGCGACGCTCCTGACTTCCGGCATCAAAGGGAGCGGCATCTTCAAGGGGCTCCTCTTCTTCCCGTTCCTGGTCAACGGCATCGCCATCGGCTACATCTTCAAGTTCTTTTACACCCGCGGCTTTGTACTGGACACGGTGCTGCAGGCCATCGGCATCCCATTGGAATCCCTCCCCTACTGGCTGCGGGACAAGGCGGTAAACAACTGGTCCCTGGTGTTCACCTCGGTATGGAAATACTGCGGGCAGAACATGGTGCTCTTCGTCGGCGCAATCGCCTCCATTGACCCCACGCTGTACGAGGCGGCCACCATCGACGGGGCCAACAAATGGCAGCAGTTCAAGGCCATCATCCTTCCCGGAATCAAGACCGTGTTCATGCTTAACCTGATCCTGTCCATCACGGGTTCCCTTTCCGCCTTCGAACCTGCCTACGTGGTAGGCAGCATGGGCGCCAACGGCACCGCCACCTTCTTTATCAAGATTCACCAGATGGCCCACGTAGATCATAAGGTGGGCATGGCATGCGCCATGGCGATGGTGCTGATGGCGCTGATCCTGATCTTCACAGCGGCGCAGCGGCTTTTCTTCCGTTATGTGATGAAGGACAGCGAAAACACGTTCAACAGCAAGGCCAACCAGGCCAAAGCGCTGTGGTAAGGGAGGGCGTAAAAATGTCTGTAAAGCAAGCGAACATATCGCAAAACCGCGCCGCGGTGGGAAAAAAGGTCCTTCTGCGCTCCCTCTCCTATCTGGCCCTGATCCTGGCATGCTTCATCGCCGTGCTGCCTATCGTGTCCGCCTTCAGCACTTCCTTCAAGACGGCGGATGAATACGAGACGACCAACGCGATGACGCCGCCGCAGAACTGGCTGAACTTCGAAAACTACGGGATGGTCTGGCGGGGCAACCAGCCGTCTCAGAGCCTGCTGCGCGCTTTCGCCACCTCGGGGCTGGTGGTCGTCATCGTGGTCAGCGTATCCGTGATGATGGGATCCATGCTGGGATACGTGCTGAACCGCTTCCGCTTCCCCGGGAACGGCCTCATTCGGAACCTGTTCCTCATTGCCACCCTGATCCCCGGCATCGCCATGCAGGTCACCACTTACCAGATCATGACCGACATGAATCTGGTCAACACCCTGCACGGCTACATCATCCTGATGTCCGGCACCGACGTCATTTCAATTTATATTTTCCTGCAGTTCTTTGAAAACCTTGACGTGGCCCTGGACGAATCCGCCGTGCTTGAAGGCTGCACCTATTTCGGGGTGTTTTTCAAAATCCTGCTGCCGCTGACGATCCCCGCCATCGTGACGGTGGCGGTTCTCAAGGGCGTCGGGGTGTACAACGAATACTACAACGCCAACCTGTACCTGAATTCCGGTACCTTCTACACCGTGTCCACGGCGCTTTACTCTTTCTCCGGGCCCTACAAATCCCAGTTCAACATCATCTGCGCCGGCGTGCTGCTTACGCTGCTGCCTCCCCTGATTCTTTTCATGGTATTTCAGAAGCAGGTCTACGCGGGGCTTGCCAGCGGTTCGGTTAAGGGATAAAATGTTATTGACCCGTAAAACGGCCGGAGAGGGGGAACGTGCCATGGGCAAGCCTACCATGCGCGATATCGGCAGGGAAATCGGCGTCAGCGCGGTCACTGTCTCCAAGGCGCTGGCCGGCAAGGCGGGCATGAGCGACGAGCTCAGGGAAAGCATCCTGAAAAAAGCCGAGGAAATGGGATACAGGTATCCCGAAAGGGAAAGGGGCCGCCCAAAGGAACTGGACATCGGCATCCTGGTGCCCGAAAGATATTTCGAGGAAGAATCCTTCTACGCCGGTTTGTACAAGCGCCTGGTGAAACGCCTGACCGAACGGGGCCATTTCGGCCTGCTGGAGATACTGAACCGCGAAGCCGAGGACGCCCTGGAAGCGCCCGGCCTGGTGCGCAGCAGGCGTATCAGCGGCCTGATCCTCCTGGGGCAGCCCCTCACCAAAGCTTACTGCCGTATGCTGGCGCAGATCGGCGTCCCGCTCCTTTTCCTGGACTTTTACGACGAGCAGGCCAGCGCCGACGCGGTGGTCGGCGACAACGCCTACGGCTGCTATCGGCTCACCAGCCACCTGATCCACCTTGGCCACACCCGCATCGGTTTTGTGGGCAGCCGCCTTGCCACCAGCAGCATCATGGACCGTTACCTGGGCTATTGCCGGGCCATGCTGAGCCATAATCTGCCCATGCGGGAGGACTGGGTCCTGCCCGACCGGGACAGCACGGGACGGGTGCTGGACGAGATCACCCTCCCCGCGGATATGCCCACCGCCTTTGTGTGCAACTGCGACCTTGTGGCGGAAATGGTGGTGTCCACCCTGCGCGCCGGGGGCCTTCGCATCCCCGAGGATATCTCGGTGACCGGCTTTGACGACTATGTGGGCGCCTCCAGGGGCGAACCATGGCTGAGTACCTTCCGGGTGGATCTGGATGCCATGGTCAGCCTGGCCGTCAAAACGCTGGAGGACCGGTGCGCCGGACTGGAAAAGCCCTTCGGGCGCACCGTCATCGGCGGCCAGCCGATTTACCGCAAAAGCGAAAAACCGATATGACAGGGCAGCGGGAGGGCATCAGTCCATGCACCTTTCGCAGCGCGGAACGCACCGGTCAGGGATACGGCGTCGCGGCATGATTTCAGGTATGATTCAGACAACAGGCAGGAGGACCGGCCGGATACCGTCGGTCCTCCTGCTATTTGCAGTTTTCATCCAGGGAAAAAGTTCCCGGCACGCATAAACCCCGCTCCCTTTCATAACGCGCGGGAATGCCGGTCAAAGGCGCTTCCTTTCCCGAATTACTGATGCCGGTATCCTGATAGGCGGCGGCATACATGATCATGTACGCGTTTCCGGCAAAGTCCCGGATTGTGACGCGCCGGTTTTCAGAGCGGATACCGCTCTTGACGGCACAGCCCACGCCGTTTCCTTTGGAAGGATCCGCGGAAAGGGCGTGAAGGGCCTTACCTCCGCGGCTCCGTCAAAGGGAATCAGCGGCGCGAAGCCGGCACGGTTGACCGTGAAGGAACGGAGGCGGTACTCTCTTCCGGATCCGCCGTGTTGATGGAAATCAGCGGCATCAGCCTCTCCACCGGCGTTTTCCGCCCGAACGGCGGCGCAGCGCCCGATCACAATTGCCGCCGCAAAAAACAGCAGGGGACTTTCACCCGGTTCCCCCGCTTTTTTCATAATCTCTTTCCGTACCGCTCCCCGATCGATTTCCGTTCTTACCTGTTATGCGTTAAGAAATCGGTCCTTGCCAATCGCTTAAAAATGATGTATTGTAAAAACAACAAATTTAATTATAACGGAGGCGTACCATGGCCGTACACGTCATCGAAGAAGCGAACCGATGCCTGCAGTGCAAAAAGCCCCGCTGTATGGAAGAGGGCTGCCCCATCCATACCAACATCCCGGAAATGATCCGCCTGTTCCGTGAGCATGATATGCAGACCGCCGCCGCCATGCTGTTTGAAAACAATCCCCTGTCGGTGGTCTGTTCCCTGGTTTGCAACCACGCCGCCCAATGCCAGGGCCACTGCGTGCGCGGCATCAAGGGCGAGCCGGTGCACATCTCCGCCATCGAAAACTACATTTCCGATTCCTGCTTCGACCGTCTGAAGATCGGCATGCTCCCTAAAAACGGCATGAAGGCCGCAGTCATCGGCGCCGGGCCCGCGGGCATCACCATCGCCATCAAGCTGGCCCAGAAGGGCTACAAGGTGACGGTGTTCGAGACCCGGGACAAAATCGGCGGCATCCTGCGCTACGGCATTCCCGAATTCCGCCTGCCCAAATCCATCCTGGACCGCTACCAGGAAAAGATGCGGGAAATGGGCATCCTGTTCCGGCCCAATTTCTCCATCGGCGGTTCCACCAGCATCCGGGACCTGCTGGATGACGGGTATAAATCCGTGTTTATCGGCACCGGTGCCTGGAGGCCACGCAAGCTCGGCATCCCCGGGGAGACCTTCGGCAACGTGTTCTACGCCATCAACTACCTGAACAACCCGGACGTATACCGTCTTGGCGAGAAGGTGGCGGTCATCGGCGCCGGAAACGCCGCCATGGACGTGGCCCGCACCGCCGTAAGGCACGGCTCCAGGGCGGTCACCGTTTATGTCCGGGGCGACAAGGCCAACGCCTCCGCCGACGAATTCGAAATGGCCGTGGTGGACGGCGTGGACTTCGTATACATGAAATCCCCGGTCCGCATCACCGACGACGGCATCATCCTGGAGGATATCGCCGACGACGGAAACGGCGGCTTTGTTCCCGTACCCGGGACGGAAAAGCTGTACGAGGCCGATTCCATCATGGTATGCATCTCCCAGGTGCCCCAGGACCGCCTGGTGAACCGCGACCGGGAGCTGCGCCTGAACGAGCGCGGCAACCTGGCCACCACCGACGGCGGCGAAACCACCATGCCCGGCGTGTTTGCCTCCGGCGACGTGGTTACCGGCGCCAAGACCGTTGTGGCCGCCGTGGCCTTTTCCAAGAAAATCGCCGAGGATATGGACCGGTATATGCAGGCGCATAAGGACTGACCGCCATCCGTCCCCCTTACTCCGCTTTTTCCAGATATTCCACGTCCTTCCCGGCCGCGAGAGCGTACGCGATCTCCGACCGGGTACTGGACCCGATATACCCGCCGACGTTGATGACAAAAATACCGTCGGACATATCGATCTTCCGCTTGTGCATGTCGTCCAGCATTTCCTTGGTGCCCTCGGTCCACGCCTCGCTGTCGCCGGAATGGCCGAACAGGCCCACGCTGATGACGATATTTCCCTCCAGCGTCAGACGTTTCTGCGCCTCCAGAAAAGCGTCCCTGAACCGCGTGCTCCCGCAGAGGGTGATTACCCTGTATTTCCCTACCATGCTATTTCTCCGCCGCTTCCGCTCTGTTATATTTCCTCTGGGCCATGATAATCACAATCAGACCCAGAATGATTCCCGCCGCCAGGGAGACCCACCAAAGGGGCGACAGGAACAGGTCGAGGATCCCTGCCGCGGCTATCCCGCACCCGACGATCACAAGACCGATCCCCACCTGCCGGGTGTACGCGGGAATGTCTTCCCGCTTCACATACTGATAATGATAGTCGTGCAGAAGTGAGATTTTCCGCTTCTTCCATATCAGCAATCCCAGAACGGCGCAAAGCAGCCCCACCGCCAGGTTGATTGCCACACCGATAATCATACGTCCGCCCCCTTTCGGCCGTCAAAGGCCGCTTTTTTGCCTTTTATATACCCGCTCGCCGCTCTTACGACCGGGAGGATAACGAATAATGAAATTCAGACACACGAACAGGCCGGGATTCCTTTTGGGTTTCATTGATTTTTTCACGGCCGGGCTGTTTTTCCTTATCTATATGCCCTTCGGTGGCCTGGAGGACGAAATCGACCTTATCCTGGGCCACCCGACCACGCGTTACTGGAAGGCTTACCTGCTGGGCATCCCCACGCTGTTCGTTTATCCGCTGATATGGATGGCGCGGATCGCCGAGGAACTGAAGGACGTCGCCGTCAGCCTGGGCGTCCCCGGGCCCTACACCTCCCGGAGGCACATGTTCCTGTGGAACGTCCTCGGGCTTCCGCTGATGGGCCCGGCGGTGGCCACCCACCGCTTTTTCGCCACGCTGAACCGCGTGGAAAAGAAGCTCAACGCAGGGGCTGCTTCTCCGTATTCCGCTCCTCCGGCACGGCGCGGCATATCATATTGACCCAGCGTTCGTCTCTCCTGCCGGGACGGACGTCGTATGTCGTTGTCATGTCAATCTCCCCAAAGCCCCCCGCCTTCTCCGCCAGGGCCCGGAGGGTTTCCTCCGTAAAGTCGCGGAAAAACCTGCCGTCCGCCACCCTCTCCTCTTCGCCGTATTTGAAGGACGCGTACAAAACGCCGTCATCCTTCAGCGCCCGCCGGACCAGACGCAGCACCCGGGGCAGGTTTTTCCCCGGCACGTGCAGCAGGGAAGCGCAGGCCCATACGCCGTCAAACTCGTCCGTGAAGTCCAGTTCCTCAAACCGCATGCAGCGGACAGGGCATCCGACGCGGCTCAGGGTGTATTCGCACATTTCCCGGCAGCCGTCCACAGCCAGCACGTCATATCCAAGGCGCTTAAAATGCAGTGACGCGGCGCCGGCCCCGCACCCCAGGTCCAGGATCCTTCCCCCGGCGGGCACATGGGCGAGAAACGCGGCGTACAGCGGCGACATATCCGCGTCCGCCGTTCCCGCGATAAACTTCTCCGCGTTTTCCCGGTACCAGTCAAGCGTCCGGCCGGAAACATCCGCGGAAATTGCCGTCCCGCCGGCCTTTTGTCCTTCCCCTGCCCTTTTCCAGGCTTCCCGGAACAGAACAGGCGACACAAACGGATAGGTCAGGTTTTCCGGCAATGTGTCAAATAAGCGAACCGCGCTCATCTCACTTGTCGGCGGCAGCTCCCCAAAGCCGCGGACAAGGGCCGCGTAGACCCGTCCGTCGGACGCCCCTTCCGAATCATACGCGCGATAATCGCACACGGGGATCAGCTCCGCGTTTTTTACGCCGCTTTCCTCATACAGCTCGCGCCTTGCGGCGTCCTCGGGCGTTTCGCCTTCCTCGATATGCCCTCCCTGCGTTTCCCACGATTGATGGCCGCTGTGGAAGCTGAGCAAAAGCTTCCCCCGGCAGAAGGAGCAGACGACCACAAAGCGGAGCGGAGAGAGGGACCCGAACGGATGGACCGTACAGCGCAGTTCATGATGGCCTGTCATTTTCGTTCACCTCACGGGGATGTCCCGCAATGTTTTTTGCTTTTTCGTTCTTTATACTACCACAGGAAAGCACCGTACGCAATCATGCGGGGCATGGCCTCCGCAAACGCCGTTTTTTCACCGTTTTTTTGCTGCCGTGGTCCGTTGACATCACGGACAGATATGCCTAAAATGGATAATAATCCCCATAAACGGCAGCCGGCGGCCGGGTATCTTTGGGGCTTAACAGCATCCTTTCGTCATTAAAACCCTTTTTTCGGCGGACGTCTTTCACACCGATATGCACGCATTCGATATGCTGCGGCCGGAGGACCCTGTCAGCAGGGAAGCCATTCGCCGTTTTCACGCCCGCTTTGAGCGCGCGCTGTTCGCCGCTTCCCGGCACGGGGACGGAAGCATATAAAAAGGACGCGATAAATATGGAATACAGAAAGAACGTTTGTTTGAAGGACGGGCGGACCTGCGTCATCAGGAACGGCACGGCGGCGGACGCCGCGGCCGTGCTGGACGTCTTCGTCAGGACCCACGGACAGACGGATTTCCTGACGACCTATCCCGAGGAGACCGTTTTAACCGAGGAGCAGGAAAAGGATTACCTGCGAAAGAAAACGGAAAACGGCCGCGAAGCGGAGCTTGTGGCGGAAGTTGACGGTCAGATTGTCGGGACGGCCGGGATCGACCTGATCAGGCCGGCCGAAAAAACAAGGCACCGCGCCGCGTTCGGGATCGGCATCGACAAGCTTTGGTGGGGGCTTGGCATCGGGCGGGCACTGACTGCGGGCTGTATCGAATGCGCCCGGACCGCGGGGTATGCCCAGCTCGAACTGGAGGTTGTCGCGGACAACGTCCGGGCCGCCGCGCTCTATCAAAACGCCGGCTTTATTGAATACGGCAGGAATCCCCGGGGCTTCCGCACCAGGGACGGACGCTGGCAGGAGCTTATTCTGATGCGGCTGGCGCTGGACCGTCAAAATACCTGATCCGGTCCTCCCGGGGCCCGCAAATCGGGTGCAAACACAAGTACGGATCATTTTTTTACCACGGAGGCAAAGAACATGGGTTTTTTTGACCGACTTTTTCAAAGGAACGAACCGCCGGCCCCCGCGGCGTCCGAGCCCTGGCGCGGCGAACTGGAATCCCTGGCCCGCAAGGCCTCCGCAGACAGCGATATTCCGGAATACCTTCGCTATCCATACCACCTGACGGCACAGGAAAAAAGCATGGCCTGCGTTAATTACGCCGAGGACGGCTACATGTGCAAGGTATTCCGGGACGACCTGAAGGGCTCCGTCACGGAATCGCTGCCGGCGGACGATCTTTTTTCGTCCTACACCCGGCGAATTTTCCACAGCGGCTCCAACAGGGCCTGGTCCTATGTTTCCACGGTCCGGATGTCCCCGAAAGCAACGGAAACGCATCGCCAAAGGGTCGTCAAGGTAATGGCCGGAAGCTGGGCCACGTCCCCGGCCGAAGATATGCTGCCCGTCCCCCGGGGGGTGGAAGGCAAAGCAACGGAGCTGAATTTCTTCCCCCTGGCACCTCTGGTCATGGGACCCTACGCCCAGGCGCACGGGCTGGACGCGGCGCAGCTGGTCTCCCTCAGCTTCCGTCTGGGCGACGGCATCATCCGCACCTTCCGCCTGTACGCCCGCAAGGGCGGAACCGTCTGGATTGCGGCCACCTTTTCGCCGGGCCGGCGGGACCTGAGCCCCATGGACTACCTGTACCCTTCCCTGCTGCTGGGCTCCTTCTTTCCCTCCCCCGCCGAATGAACCCCTGCGCGGGTCGGACAGACAATTAAAGGAAAAACCGTTTCCCGGGCGTGAAAACCTCCCCGGACGGCATCAATGAAAACGGAGGAAGACCTATTCCACAACGTGTGCGAGATGAACGTCGACGCCTATCTGGACGACGAAAGGTACGGCATCTATACCTACCTGACGGAACAGAAAAAAAACGGCCGCATCCGTCACCTGGGCTTTTCCTGCCATGGAGCCATGCCCGTTTTGAAACGCTTCCTGGACGCGTACGGCAAGGACATGGAATTTTGCCAGCTGCAGCTCAATTACCTGGACTGGACCTTCCAGGGCGGCAGGGAAAAGGTCGCCCTTCTGGACGAAAAGCATATCCCGGTATGGGTCATGGAGCCCCTGAGGGGCGGCAAACTTGCCCGGCTCGCCCCGGAACACGAACGCCTGCTGAAGGCGCTCCGGCCGGACGAGGAAATCCCCGCCTGGGCCTTCCGCTTCCTGCAGAGCATTAAATCCGTTAAAATGATCCTTTCCGGCATGTCCGATATGGAGCAGCTGGAAAAGAACCTGCGCACCTTCGCCGACGAACGCCCCCTGAACGGCAGGGAGACGGAAACACTCCTCGGCATCGCGGATCAAATGCTTTCCGCCGGCACGGTGCCCTGCACCGCCTGCCATTACTGCGTGAGCCATTGCCCCCAGGGGCTGGACATCCCCCGCCTGATCGCCCTGTACAACGAGCACGCCTACACCGGCGGCGGCTTCATCGCCCCGATGGCCTTAGGCGCGCTGCCGGAGGACAAACGTCCCCAGGCCTGCCTTCAGTGCCGCAGCTGCGAACAGGTCTGCCCCCAGCAGATCAAAATCTCCGAGGTGCTGGCCGATTTCTCCGCAAAGCTCTGACGCGGATTCCGGTACCATGACCCGCCGGCGGATTGACAAGTGACCCTTCGTTCACTATAATATGTGACCAAAGGGTCACTTGCCTTTAAGGCCACTCCCTCGGGCAGACAGCACAATCGGCGGCGCGCTCTTTTCTTTATCGGCTGCGAACGGCTGACCGTTCAGTCCGGCGGAACGATGAACGGTCTATTCCTTCGGGAAAAACTGTTCGATTTCGTGGACGTCGTCGTCGCGCCGGCGCTGATCGGCGGAAAAGACACGGCCACGCTGATTGACGGACGCTCGCTGCGGTCAAAGGACGAATTGTCCGGTCTGGGCGTGCTGCGCCTGATCGAAGCCGTTCCCCTGCGGGGATCCTATGTGCGGCTGCGCTATCAGATGATCGGCTGACGGAGTTCGTCGGAAAGGGATGTATTATGGATTTTCGGATTATGCCGGCGACGGCGCGGGACGCGGACGGCGTTCTGCGCCTGTACCGCGCGCAGGTCGGCCGGGAATTCTGTTTCTGGGACGACGACTACCCCGGTCCGGATACGATCGGGACGGACCTGGAAAAGGGAAACCTGTTTGTAATGAAAACCGCAGTAGGCGAGATCGTCGCGGCTGTCTCGGCGGAGGAGGACCCCGACGTCGAACGTCTGGACTGCTGGACGCCCTCGCTGCGGCCCGGAGGCGAATTCGCGAGGCTGGCCGTCTCCCCCGCTTTTCAGAATCGGGGACTGGCGCGGCGGATGGTGCGGCACATTCTGGAGACGCTGAAGAAGCGCGGATACAGAAGCGTCCATATCCTCGTCAACCGGGAAAATGTCACGGCGATCCGGTCCTACGCCCACATCGGTTTCCGCACGGTGGGCGAATGCTTCATGTATCATCAGCATTTTTTCTGCTACGAAAAACCGCTGTGATCCCCATGCGCCCGATCCCCCGGCATACGCGTCAATAAGGTCAAAGGGATCTACTATCCGGTCAAGGCGGGTTTTTTACGGCGCTTTTTCATTATAAAAGCGCCCTGCGTTAAGCTGCATCCGAACCCGAACGACGAATTCTGTTTTCCGGATATCAGCCCGAATTACGAGATCATCTCCCGCTATGAACATGACTACCTGCTCCTGAAGGACAATCCGCTGAACGCCGAGTCCATTGCCGGCGGGATCAGTGAACCGATTATCGTGCAAAGGACCAAACCGGAAGGCTATATGATCCTGAATGGACGCCACCGATGGGCCGCGGCGGTGCAGACAGGGATGAAAAGCTGCGGATCAAAATCGTGGACCTGACTCAGGAGGAGGACATCCGGAAGATGCTTGGCTCGGCCCGTTCCGACAAACGAATCTCCCTGGACCTGGACGAGGTGGTGTTCGGAAAGGAAGGGGACGGGTACCTTGAAAAGGCGCTGCCCTTCCCGCTGAACCGGATTTATAAGGAGAGGGTACGCCTTGGGATTCCCGCGCTGTTCAACGCGCTGAAGGACGCGGGATATGATATATGGATCTACACGGCCCGGTATTATTCGGCAGATTATCTGAAGTTCTGCCTGCGGCATTACCATGCCCCCGTGACGGGTATCGTGACCGGCACCGCCAGAAAGGGCCCTCCCGGCTCCGACACCATGAAGGAGCTGGAAAAGCGGATGAACGCCAAATATGACAAAACGGTTCATATCGACAATGAATCCGTGATTGTTACCACCCATGGCTCCAGGGATTTTGAGGAATAACGCCTGAGCGGGTCCGCCGCTTCCTGGTCCAGAGAGGCGCTGGATATCCTCAGGTCCGGAAAAGCCTTCCGCGGCGCCGGCAAATGACGCCGCGGGATGAAAGCGGCATTCCCTGATCGTCGCTTAGCCTGCCCGGACATTTTGCGGCTTTCCCTTCCGGGTTTTTCTCCGGACGCAGGCCCGCCGCCGTTTTTCGCAACGCATACGCCGCCGCCTTTTCGGCTGTGAGCTTTTTTCCCGGCAATTACCGTTTGGAAGAAAAGAAGACAAAAAAGACAAAAACGTTCTGTTGACGGATCAGGGTTGTTTCACGAAAAGAAAGAAGAATAGAGAGAAAGCCAAATTCTGTCGAGGATAAATAGCCTCTATACAACGAGGTAAAAAATCCTCGACAT
>CADANQ010000057.1 GCA_902789365.1 uncultured Eubacteriales bacterium | reverse complement strand
GATACCGCGGGGGGTACCCGTACCCCCCGCGAACCCCCCGGGCGAAGAACGGAGTCCGGGGAAGGGAAACCCCTTCCCCGAGTCCCCAACCCGCCGGCGACGCCGGTTTCCTGCGTCCAAGCGGCACCGCCGGCCGGGTGCGAACCCCTCACCGATCCTGCGGGAACGGTTCGGTGTGTCGTTCCGCTTCACCGTACACGCCGCTGAAGCGGATTATAATCGGAGGGAGCTCCCTCCGATACCTCCCCACTGCTGCCATGCGTTCGTTCTCCTTCACACACGACTGAACAGTTACTTATCAGCCAACGAAAAAAAACGGCCGCCGCGGGCGGCCGTTTTTTGATGAACGCAAAAAGTGAAATTATTCGCACAGCCACACGGCGCAGGCGTGGGGCGCGAGCCGGGCGGAGAGGGCGGCGCATTCGGCGTTCGTCCAAAGCTCCCTCGCCCGCGTCCGCGGCATTTCGAGGGCGCTTTCGGGGATGCTCACGACGCGTTCCGCGTCGCTCAGGTTGAAGGCGGCGGCGTAATAGCCCTTCCCGTCCTTCCGGGGGGCGACCCACAGGGCCTCCTCGTCGGTGGTGGAGAGGGGATGGGCGCACCAGGACGCCTTTTCGATCTCCAGCACATCGCCTTTGGTGAGAAGGGACAGGGTGAAATCGTCCATTTGGGCCATGTCGCAGCCGGCCATCAGGGGCGAGCGCATCATGCACCACAGGGTCATCATGGTCTTCTGCTCGTCCGGGGTGAAGCGGGTGCGGTCGTTTTTGCCGTAGCACTGCCTCAGGGCCCCCAGGGGCAGCATGTCGGCGTCGGGCCAGTGGCCCGGCGCGGCGTGGATACACCATTTTTCCGCCCGCTCGAACATGTTTTTGAGCAGCCGCCACTCATCCCAGAAATCGTCGGTGATACGCCACATGTTGGCGTATTTTTTCAGGTGCCATGCCATTTCCAGCGGCGCGGGGCCGGGGGAGAGGGAGAGGACCATGTCCCTGCCGCAGGTACGGGCGCTTTCGGAGATGATTTCGATTTCCCTTTGGCAATGGGGATATTCCCGGGCGATGTCGTCGCACTTGACGAAGTCCACGCCCCAGGAGGCGTACTGGGAAAAGATGCTTTTGTACCAGGCCAGGGACAGCTCCGGCTCTTTTTCGCATTTCAGGCCGTACATGTCCGGGTTCCAGGCGCAGATGGAATTGGGATCGGCGGCGTCGGCGCAGGTCCGGTCCGTCCCAAGGATGGGCAGGCGCCTGTGGGCGGCCATGCGCGGCATGCCCCGCATGATGTGGATGCCGAATTTGAGCCCCAGGGAATGGATGGTTTCGGCCAGCGGGGCGAAGCCCTTCCCGTCCGCGGCGGAGGGAAAGCGGTTGACGGCGGGCTGCAGCCGGCCGTAAGCGTCCATCTCAAGAGAGGAAAAAGGAACGTAGTCGTGGGTCTGGGCGGTGGGTTGGTACCACTGGATGTCCACCACCACGTATTCCCAGCCGTAAGGCTTCAGGTTTTTCGCCATGAATTCGGCGTTTTTGCGCACGGTGTCCTCGGTGACGGCGGCGCCCCAGCAATCCCACGAGTTCCAGCCCATGGGCGGTGTCTGTGCGGTCATGTTTTTTATCCTCCCGGGTTTTATTTATTTCAAGTTTACCATAAACGCCTCCGCCGGACAAGCGGAGGTTTATAACGGATTGAAAACGGCCGCCCGGAATGGTATAATCATTCCGGAAAAATTTTCATATCGGGAGGAAAAGCCATGAATAAAAGGGAACGGGTGACCGCCGCTTTCAAGGGACAGGAAGCGGACCATGTGCCGGTGTGCATGTGGCAGCACGTGGGGCCGGAATACTGGGGGGACGACGACAAATTCGCCGCCGTCCAGGCAAAGTTCCTCCGCGATAGCGACGTGGACTTTATGAAGCTGTCCGGCGACAAGTATTTCGGCTGGCCCGCGCCGGCCCTCGCCAAAATCGAAAAGGCGGAGGACCTTTACAGGGTCCGGCCCCTGGGGGCGGACCATCCCTTTATCCGCGGACAGATCGAGCGGACAAAAAAAGTGATCCGCGCCCTGGAGGGCGAATGCCCGGCCCTGTGCCTTGTGTTCGTTCCGCTGTCCTGCATCCGGCTGCAGATCGGCTATCCGATGATGATGAAGCTGATCCGGGAGAACCCGGAGGCCATGAAGCACGCCTGCGCGGTGGTGGCGGGGGATTTGAAGCTCCTCACAGAGGGCCTCATCCGGGAGGCCGGGGCGGACGGGATCTTTTACAGCGTCCAGAACGGCGAGATGAACCGGTTCACCTATGAGGAATACCGGGACTGGGTGACGCCCTCCGATAAGGAGGTGCTGGACTTTGCCAACACCCTGAGCGACATGAACGCCATCCATTTCTGCGCCTGGGAGGAGGTCCCCAACCGCCTGAAGGTATGGGAGGATTATTCTTCGCCCGTGGTCAGCTGGTCCAGGTACTTTGATATCATGGATATCGGCGACGCAAAGGCGCGCTTCGGCCGCACGGTGTGGGGCGGCTTCGACAACCGCCCGGGCACTCTTTTGTATACCGCGGACAGGGAAAGCATCGAAAAGGAGACAGAAAACCTGATTGCTCAGGGCGGCAAAAAGGGCTATATCCTGGGCTCCGACTGCAGCATCCATAACGAACTGCCCGTCGAGCGCATCCGCTGGGTCGCGGAGGCGGCAAGGCGGGTCTGACGGTCTTTTCCGGTGTGACGAATACCGGTGGTGAAGTATCCCGCGGATACCGAAACCGGACCGCCGCCGGAAGCGGCCCGGTGGAACAGTAGCGCATCGACGACGTATCGGTATGCCATGGAAGGAGGAAATATTCCATGAAGAACGGACGCTTTTTCCAGCTTATGACCTTCGTGCTTTTGCTGTCGCTGCTCCTGACGCCGCTGACGGTCCGGGCTTTTGACGACGGCACCCGGTGCCCTGCCAGCCGGACCGGCCTGCATGACTGGACACGGCAGAGATACGTCGCTCCCACCTGCACGGCCCCGGGCGCGGCGTCCTACCGCTGCCGCTGGTGCGGGAAGACTGTCTCGCAGTCGATCCCGTCGCCGGGGCATGTCTGGGGCAGTTTGCGGGTGGAATACCCCGGCACCTGTGTGCAGCGGGGCATGAACTATCGCATATGCGAAAAGTGCGGCAAAAAGGAGTACAAATATGGGAGTTACGGCGACCATGCCTGGGGCCCTTGGGAAACCGTAAGAATGCCCGTCAAGGACACGGAAGGCCTGCGCCGGCGCGTATGCCTGTATGACGCGAACCACATAGAAACGGCACCCATCCCCGTGACCCGGGAGAAGGGGATGACCCTTCCGGAACCCGGGGAAAGCCGCCTTACCGTGACGATCAAACAGGTCTTCCCCCATGCCGATCCCGCCGGGTTCGGTCTGGGCGAAGAATGGGATACTGACGTTAAGGTAACAAATTCGGGCTCCGCAGAGGTGACCGGCTATACCATCCATTACGCTTTTGTCAGTTCCCGCATGTATTCAAGATGGTCGTTCTTTGACGATACAGACGGAGCCACCTGGGGGGAACGCACCTTCACCGATTCCCTTGCCCCGGGGGAGACGAAAGATCTATATAACGATTCTCCTGCCCACAGCATCCAGGAAGAAGACGTGGAACGGGGTTACGTGCTGGTCGAAGCGTATGTCCTATGGGTCGATCCCGCCAGCGGGAACCTCCGGGAATCCGATCATGCGATGCTGTATATACCTACGGTCTGCGGCACGAAGGGCCTTGAGCTCACCAAAGGCGTCGCCGCGGAGCCGGAAAACGGTGAATTCTATAAGCAGGGCGAAGCCGTCCGGTGGACGCTCACCGTCAAAAACGTCAGTGACGGGACAATTACCGACGTGGTGATCACCGACGGAGACCAGGTGGTATCGACCATCGCGGCGATTGCTCCCGGCGAGACTGTGACCTGCGACGTGCCCGCCCACACGGTAACGGAACAGGAAGCGCTGGTGACGGGCTGCGTGGCCGGCATCGCCGTTGCTGTCGGCAAGGATCCGCAGGGCGTTGAACATACCTGGTCCAGCAACCCCGTCAGTGTGCCGACCATGCCGTCGGCGAAGTGACCCTGGCCCGGAAAGGGGAAGAAAACAGAATCCATGAGATCGTATAACAGGTTTTTCATGTGGGCAAGCCCATAGCCAAAGGCAAGGCGGTTCGATGTTCCGAGGGTGAGAGCCGCCCGCTTTTGCTGTGCGTCGAACGGCTGTATTTCTATGGGAATGCCCCGAACGTTTTCCGTGATCCATCCGTTGGGGTACAAAGAAAGGGCCGCGGATCGGATCCGCGGCCCGGGAAAACGAATTCGGATTATTCGGCGGCCTTCACGGCGATGACGTGGGGCTGAGCGCCGTTGTACCAGTAGAGGAAGCCTTCGATGTCGATGACGTCGCCGACCTTCAGATTGGTCACGGCCTGGTAGACTTCGGTGTCCTCGCCGCAGAGGTAGGATTCCACGGTGAAGGAGTAGACGTTCCCGTTCACGGTGACGTCAAAGTACAGGTCGTTGTTGTTGCCCGCGGCGCCGGAGCCGTCCCAGTTGTACAGGAAGGCGGCGTCGTTGCCGTTGGCGTCCTTCTTGGCGGTGACCACGGCGCCCTTGACGCAGACCAGCTCGTTCTGGTGGGCGATCAGTTCGTCGGTGCCCAGCAGGGCGGTGATGTCCAGCGCTTCGGGGAAGAAGGGTTCGGCTTCCAGAATTTCGTAGGCGGCGTCGGTGATTTCCACTTCGCCGGCCCACTCGGCCTTGTAGCCCTTGACGCAGATCTTGGTGCCGGGGACCAGCAGGTCATATTCTTCCTGGCTCATCGGCATGTTGTAGATGAAGTAGGCGCCGTCTTCGGCCTGGGTGTAAAGGGTGGCCTTGTTGTCCCACCAGCCCTGCTTGGCCTGGACGTAGGTCACCACGGTCACCTCGGTTTCCAGCTCGGCGGCGACATATTCTTCATGGGTCATCACGGCGGGGGCTTCGGCCAGCGCCACGGCGGAGAGCATCATCACGGCGAGGAAGAGGGCAAAGAACTTTTTCATGATCGTAATCTCCTTTTTCTGAAATTTGGGAACTGCGTATATTATATCCAATTCCGGGAGACAAGTAAACAAAAAATCATTTTTTTTACGCTTCCCCACGCGGAAAGGTTTTTTACGCCTTTTTCCTCTCCCTGAGGGTATTCCTCAGGAAAACCAGGCCGATCAGCAACCAGGCCACGGCCAGGGCGGCCAGCAGGAAGACCGCGGTGGAGGGCAGGGGCCCCATGTCTTCCCTGGAGGCGGCGGGGCGGCCGGCGTTCTCGCCGATCTGGTCCAGGCGGTAAAGGGAGGACACCTGGGAGAACACGCCGTCGATGAAGGCGTTGTCCACGGTTTTTTTGCGGCGCACCGCCTTGGCCGTTTCCTCGATCAGCTGGCCGGCGGCGTCCCTCAGGGAGGCGGAGCCGTTGAAGACCGGGGTGACGAAGGTGTTGCCGGTGTTGTTCAAAAGGAGCTCGGCCGCCTCGATCTTGACGCTGTAATACATATCGTTGTCCTCGCCCTTGCGGGACAGGTAATCGGTGTATTCCGGGCTCCTTTGGGCTTTGAGGGTCACCGGCAGGTAGCCCTCGGTCTGGGAATAGGCGATCTGCACCTCGTTGGTCAGAAGGTACTGGGCGAACAGCCAGGAGGCCAGCACCTCCTGGGGGTCGGCCTTGTTGAAGACGCACACCGAGGGGCCCTGGGAGATCATGACGGGATGCGCGGGATCGAACTGGGGAATGGGCCGCACCGCCAGCTCGAAATCCATCACCTGGTCGGAGGCGATGTCCATATGGGGCGCCCGGCTGCCCATCCAGGTGGCGCCGGCGGTGGAATCCACCGCGAAAACGCACTGGCCGGCGTTGAGGAAGTTTCCGGGATAGCTGGAGATCTTGAAGGTGGAGAAGGCCCCGGCGGCCACGTGGTCCCGGATCGTCATCAGGATCTCGCGGGTGGTGTCGTTAAAGATGCGCACCTCGCCGGCGGCGGTGGAATATTCGGCGCCCCGCTGGCGGAGCATCTGGATCATCATGTTGTCGGTGGATTTGTAGATGAAGGGAATCATCACCTTCTGCCCGTTGACGGTGTAGATCCCGTTTTCGTCCTTCGCCGCCGCGGCGTCGGACACCTCCCACACAAAGTCCCAGGTCAGGATGTCGGGCAGGGTATAGCCCAGCTTTTCCACATAGGTCTTGTTGATGTACAGGGCCTCGGTGGAGCGCATGTAGGGGATGGCGTAGTAGCGGCTGCCTATTTTGCACTCCTCCAGGAAGGCGGGCACGATCTCGTCCGCGGAGGGGGAATCAAAACGCACCTCGCTGCCCCCCAGGCCGTACTTTTCGTCGGCGAACAGGTCGTCCAAAGGCACCATGACGCCGCGGCCGGTCAGGTAGGTGGCGATGTGGTCCGGGTAGGTGATGCAGACGTTGGGGGTGGTGGAGGTTGCGATGTTGGTGATGACGTCGTTGTAGATCCGGCCGTAATCGGTGTACAGGCGCAGGCTGACATGGATGTTGGGGTACAGCGCCTCGAAATCGGCGATGGCCTTTTCGTAGATCGCGGTCTGGGTCTTGTTGGTGTCGTTCTTGGCCCAGAAGGTGATTTCGTAGGTACGGGACGTGTCGAATTTTTCCGGGACGGCGAAGGCCGCGGTCTCCCTGGAGCCGTGGCAGCCCGTCAGCGCGAGGCAGAGAATTAACAGAAGAAGCCATACAATGATCTTTTTCATCTTGCTCACCTGTAAGGCCTTCGGGGCGGGCCCGGGACGTTTTCCGTCCGGATGCGGCCCCCGGCCGTTTTTTATGTCGCGGCAGACTTGGGGGAAGATCCGGGTCAGCCCTTGGTGCCGCCCCGGGACACACCGGCCATGATCTTTTTGCGGAAAATCAGGAACAGGACGATCAGCGGCGCCGATATGACCACCACCGCGGCCATCATGGCGGGGATGTTCTCCCGCCCGAAGCCGTTTTCACGGATCTCCTGGATGCCGTTGGACACCAGAAAATATTTGGGATTGTCGGTAATCAGGCGGGGCCAGATGTAGGAGTTCCAGCATTCGATGACCTTCAGGATCACGATGGTGACCAGGGTCGGTTTGCTGATGGGCATCATCACGTGGGTGAGGTACTTGAAATCCGACGTGCCGTCCACCTGGGCGGCCCGGTAGAGCTCGTCGGGGATCTGCTCGAAATTCTCCTTCAGCAGGTAGATATAGAACACCGAGGTCACCGAGGGCAGGATGAGTCCCGCGAAGGTGTTCCTCAGGTGCAGGTTGGTGATGGTGACGAAATTGGTGATGACCACCAGCTCCGTCGGGATCATCATCAGGGACAGGAAAAAGGTGAAGGCCAGCTGCTTTCCCCGGAATTCCAGGCGGGCGAAGGCAAAGGCCGCGGGGACGATGACGACCATCATCAGCCCGGTGGTCGCAACGGTGAAGATCAGGGTGTTCAGGAAATACCGGGCCAGCGGGACGGCGCTGAAGGCCTCGCGGTAATTTAACAGGGTCGGCGTCAGGGTGAAGAAGGCGGGGATGTATTCCGAGTTGTAGGACGAATAGCTTTTGACGCTGGTCAGGATCATCCAGTAGAACGGGAACAGCACCATCACGGCCCACAGGACCAGGAAAAAGTAATCCGCCGTACGGAAAAGGCGCTTCTTCAGGGCCGCCCGGCGTTCGATCAGGTCATAATCCAGTTTTGCTTCCATGCCGATGCCTCCCTCAGTAATGCACGCGTTTTTTGCTGATCAGAAGGTTGATGCAGGTGATCGTCAGGACGATGGCGAACAGGATCAGCGCGGCCGCCGAGGCGAAGGACGGCCGGCCGCCGCTGTTGCCGTAGAGCATGTCGTACACATAGCCCACGATGGTGTTCATCCCGGCGGCGTTCAGGTCGGTGCCGAAGAGCGCCACGGCGTCGCTGTAGGCCTTGAAGGCGCCGATAAAGCCGGTGATGACCAGGTAAAAGATCATCGGGGAGATCATGGGCAGGGTAATCTTGCGGAATATGCGCCTGGAATTGGCCCCGTCCATCCGGGCGGCGCTGTAATATTCGGGGTTCACCGAGGCCAGGGCGCTGGTGAGGATCAGGATCTTGAAGGGCATGACCACCCAGACGGTGTAGAAGCACAACACGAACATCTTGGCCCAGTAGGGGCCGTCGATGAAGTCCACGGTTCCCCCGCCAAAAAAGTGCAGCATCAGGTTAACGAGGCCGTCGGTGTAGGCGGTCTTCTTGAAAAGGATCATGAAGACCAGGCCCACGGCCAGGGTGTTGGTGACATAGGGCAGGAAATACACCGTCTGGAAAAAGCCGCGCAGGGGCTTGATGGCGTTGAGCCCCAGGGAGATGAGCAGCGCGATGCCCGTGGACAGGGGCACCGTGATGATCACCAGCAGGAAGGTGTTTTTGACGGCCTGCAGAAAGTAGGGGTCCCTGAGAACGTATGAAAAATTGTACAGGCCCACCCCGTAATAGGACTGGGATGCCGAACTATAGCCCTCCTCCAGGGAATAGACCAGCACGTCCACAAGGGGGTACACCATGAAGCAGCCCAGGAACAGGATGGCGGGCAGCAGGTACAGCCAGGCCTTCAGGCTGTTTTTTTTCATTGCGCCGTCCCTCCCGCTTCAAAGGGGACGCGTATTTCGCTTTCGGGATCGAAAAGGTGCACCTTTTCGGGAACCAGCGAAAAGCGTACGACCCCGCCGTCGGCACGGAAATCCTTCCGGGAGGGGATGATGGAACGCACAAAGGGCGAGCGGCAGTCGGGATGGGTGGATACCACGCTGGTATCCCTGCCCATGACCTCCACCCTTGTAAGCTTCAGGCTGAAGGGGCCGTTCCCGTCCAGCACAAAGCCCTCGGGCCGGATGGCGGCGGTGATCTTCCCGTCCGGGACGCCCGGCACCGGGAGCACCCGGTCTTTTCCGATCACAAGCATGCCCCCCGAGACGGAGGCGTCGAACACGTTGATGGGCGGGGTGCCCAGGAACGTGGCCACGAACAGGTTCACCGGGTCGTCGTACACCTCCTGGGGCGCGCCGATCTGCTGGACGACGCCGGCCTTCATCACCACGATCATGTCGGAGATGCTCATGGCCTCGTCCTGGTCATGGGTGACGAAAATGGTGGTGATGCCGGTCTCCTGCTGGATGCGGCGGATCTCCTCGCGGGTCTGCAGGCGCAGCCTGGCGTCCAGGTTGGAAAGCGGCTCGTCCAGCAGAAGCACCCTGGGGCGCTTCACCAGGGCGCGGGCGATGGCCACACGCTGCTGCTGGCCGCCGGACATCTCGCCCGGGCGGCGCTCCAGGAGCCCTTCGATCTGCACAAGCGCAGCGGCCTCGCGGGCTTTTTCCCGCATTTCCTGTTTGGACATTTTGTTCTTCCCCTTCAGGTTCTCCAGGGGGAACATGATGTTTTCCAGGACGGTCAGGTGCGGGTAGAGGGCGTAGTTCTGGAATACCAGCCCCACGCCGCGGTTTTCGGGCGGCAGGCGGGTCACATCGTCGTCACCGAAGAAGATCTGGCCCTCCGTGGGGGCTTCCAGGCCGGAGATCAGGTTCAGCGTGGTGCTTTTCCCGCAGCCGGAGGGGCCCAGCAGGCCGATGAGCTTGCCGTCCGGGATCTCAAAATCAAAATTATTGACGGCAATGACCTCGTCGCCCTTCTTGCTTCGGGAGGGGAATCTTTTCGTCAGGTTCCGCAGTACGACCTTCATAATCACCGCATCCTTATTTATATGATTCGTTTTTGCCGGGGACGTAACCATTTTATTATCCGCCGGGGAGACTGTCAAGAATATCCCGCCGCGCGGTTTAAAAAGCGCGCTTCCCCGGCTTGAAAGTACGGGCGCGATAGGGTAGAATCAGCATAGAGGGCCGAAAAAAAAGCCATGGGGACCGGAGGAAAATAAAATGTTCAGCGAAGTGATGGAAAAGATCCGCGCGTACGATACGGTGATCATCCACCGGCATTCAAGCCCCGACGGGGACGCCATCGGGAGCCAGGTGGGCCTTAAGCACATTCTCATGGATTCCTTCCCGGGCAAGAAGGTCTTTGCGGTGGGCGACGGGGCGGGGCGGTACGCCTTTATGGCGGACTCGGGGATGGACGAGGTGCCGGACGATATGTACCGGGACGCCCTGGCGGTGATCCTGGACACCTCATCCGTTCATCTTATCAGCGACGAAAGATGGCGCCTCGCGGCGGCGACGGCGCGGGTGGACCACCACCTGTTCACCGGGAAGATCGCCGACGCCGAGGCGGTGGACCCGTCCTATGAAAGCTGCTGCGGCATGATTGCGGCCATGGCCATGGAATACGGCCTGAAGGTAAGCGCCCTCGCCGCCGGCTCCCTTTTTACCGGCATGGCCACCGATTCCGGCCGGTTCCGCTACGGCGGCACCACCGAACGGACATTCCGCCTGGCCGCGTTCCTCGCGGAAAAGGGCTTCGACATGGACGCCGTGTGGCGCGGCCTGTACACCCAGTCCCTCGAGGACGTGCGCCTGAAGGGGCGCTTCTATGAAAAAATCCGCGTCACGCCCCACGGCGCGGGGTATATCTACACCGACAGGGAGGAGATGGCCGCTCTCGGAAAGAGCGATTTCGAGATCTCCCGGGGCATGGTGAACGTGATGGCGGATATCGCGGAAATCAGGGTGTGGGTCAATTTTACCGAGACCGAAAAGGGCGTACTGTGCGAGCTGCGCTCGCGGGACGTAAGCATCAACCCGGTGGCGGTCAAATACGGCGGCGGGGGACATCCCCGGGCCAGCGGCGCCGCGGTGAGGGATAAGGAGGAGGCCATGGCGATGCTCAGGGACCTGGACGAGCTTGCGGGAGAGGCGGAAAAAGAGTGAAGAGCGGAGAGGGAAGAGTGAAGAGCGGAGAGCGGAGAGTGAAGAGTGAAGAGTGAAGAGTGAAGTTTTGGTTTGGCTGAGCGGGCGCCGAGGCGGGAGACGGCGACGGATTACGGGAAAGGAAATAAGATATGAAATATGACAACGGCGCGGTGATGGACGAGATTTTCCGGAAGATCGGGGAATATGACAGCATCGTTCTTTTCCGCCACAGGCGGGTGGACGGGGACTGCGTGGGGGCCACCAGGGGCTTTGAAAGGATGCTGAAGTTGACCTGGCCCGAAAAGCGGGTGCGCATCTCCGACGCTCAGTCCTCGGCCCGGCTGGCGTTTGCCGGCATGGAAGGGAAGACCGTCCCGGAGGAGGAGCTTAAAGAAGCGCTCGGGATCGTGCTGGACAGCGCGGACAGGGAGAGGGTGTCGGATAAGCGCTTCCTTTCCTGCCGCGAGGTGATCAAGATCGACCACCACATCGAGAAGGACCCCTACGGGGACGTGAACTGGGTGGAGGAGGAGCGCTCCAGCGTGTGCGAGATGTGCGCCGCCTTTTACAGCCGCTATTCGGACACGCTCCGCCTGGACGGCGAGGGGGCCGGGTATTTTTTCATGGGCATGGTCACGGATTCCGGCCGCTTCCGCTTTTCCGGCACCGACGGGGACACCCTGCGCCTGGCCGGGATGCTGCTGGATTTGGGGGTGGATACGGGACGGCTGTATTCCAACCTTTACCTCAGGGACCTGAACGAATGGAAGTACCGCGCCTGGGTGTATGAAAACATGACGGCGGCCCCGGGGGGATGCGTGCGGATCTATATCGACAAAAAGATCCGGGAGCGCTTCAATCTGGATGCCGAGGCTGCGGCGGCCGTCGTTTCCCTGATGGAGAACATAAAGGGGTGCCTTGTGTGGCTGGCCTTTATCGAGACCGACGCGGAGGACGGGGAGATCCGCGTCCGCCTCAGGAGCCGCTCCGTCCGCTGCGACGGCCTGGCCTCCCGCTGGCGCGGCGGCGGGCATGCCTTTGCCAGCGGCGCCACGGTGTATTCCCGGGAGGAGGCCGACCGCCTGTGGGCGGAAGCGGACGAAATGTGCGCGGAATACAAAAGGACGCACACCGACTGGATGTGAGCCGCCCATGTGCGCCCGGAGAATGACAAAAATTTTGCCGCGGTATGGATTTTAGCGATGAAATCTGTATAATAGAAGTATCGATACGTTTATCTGTTTCCGCGCTTCAGCCGGTCGGCGGACGCTTTGCCGCATTCCCGGGGGAGAGGACGGATATCCCGCAAACGGGCCCCGCGGCCCCGCGGACAGGCGGAGGTGGTTTCCGTTGGCTCATGACCTGCAGAAGGCAAGCGCGTGGAAACGCATCTCCGCCTTTCTGTTTGACGCGATCATTCTTTCCATCGTCACGGTCTTATTCGCCTGGGGGCTTTCGGCGCTGGTGGGATACAACGCTTACCACCGGACCCTGATGGCGCGATACGACGCGTTTTCATCCGAATACGGCGTGGATTTTTCCATCACCCAGGCGCAGTACGAGGCGCTGGAGGCCGGGGAACGCCAACGGGTGGACGCGGCCTGGGAGGCGGTGGCGGAGGATGAAACGGCGGCCCGGGCCTACGGGATGATCCTGAGCCTGAGCGTGGTCATCGTAAGCCTGTCCATCCTGGCGGGATACATGGTCACCGAGTTTTTCGTCCCCCTGAAGCTTAAAAACGGGATGACCCTCGGCAAGAAGATCTTCGGCCTGGGCGTCATGACGGCTGACGGCGTACGCCTGCGGGGCCCGGCCCTGTTCATCCGGACGGTGCTGGGCAAGTACACCGTGGAAACCATGATCCCCGTGCTGATCCTTGTGATGATCTACTGGGGTGTCATCGGCATCGTGGGCCCCGCGATTATCCTCCTGATCCTTATCGCGCAGATCACGGCGGTCCTGGCCACCCGCCGCGAGGGCTTCCGCATGATCCACGACCTGATGGCGGGCACCGTGGAGGTGGACTTCGCCAGCCAGCGGATTTTTGAAAGCCCGGAGGAGAAAAACGAGTTTCTGAAGAGGGAAGCGGCCGAAAGAGCCCGGAGAGAGGAATACTGACCCGGCGCGAAAGCTTTTTAAATACGCAATATAAAACGGGAGGCGGATGAGAGGAATGAAAATTGTTCTCCGGAACCTGACCAAGATCTTTCCCAGCAGGAACAAAAAGTCCAACGAAGAAGTGGTGGCCGTCAACAATTTCAATTTTGAGATTCCCGACGGCAAGCTCATCGGTCTCCTGGGTCCCTCCGGCTGCGGGAAAAGCACCACGCTGTACATGATCAGCGGCCTGCAGAAGCCCTCAATGGGACAGATTTTCTTCGGGGACGACGACGTGACCGACCTGCCCACCGAAAAGCGGGGCATCGGCCTGGTGTTCCAGAATTACGCCCTTTATCCCCACATGACGGTGCTGCAGAATATCCTCTTCCCGCTGCAGAACCTCAGGGGCGCGGATAAAATGAGCAAGGAACAGATGCTGGACCGGGCGACGAAGGTGGCGAGGCTCGTCCAGATCGAGAACCTGCTGGAACGCAAGCCCAGCGAAATGTCCGGCGGCCAGCAGCAGCGCGTGGCCATCGCCCGCGCCCTGGTCAAAATGCCCCGGGTGCTCCTGCTGGACGAGCCCCTTTCCAACCTGGACGCCAGGCTGCGCCTGCAGACCCGGGAGGAGATCCGCCGCATCCAGAAGGAGACCGGCATCACCACCGTGTTCGTGACCCACGACCAGGAGGAGGCCATGAGCATCTCCGACATGATCGTGGTGATGAAGAGCGGCCTGGTGCAGCAGATCGGCGCGCCCCAGGAGGTGTACAACGATCCCGCCAACCTGTTCGTCGCCAAATTCCTCGGAACCCCGCCCATCAACGTGTTCTCGGGCCGCGTCACAGGGGGCCGGCTCCTGATCGGCGAGGACGAGGTGATGGCCGTGAAAGGCGTAAAGGACGGCGAGGTAACGGTCGGCATCCGGCCCGAGGGCTTTATTCCCGACCCGGACGGGCCGCTTAAGTGCCGTCCGGTCAACCTGGAGGTCATGGGCAGGGACGTCAGCGTCATCTCCACCCACCCCGCCTCCCTGAAGGAGGAGATCCGCTCCATCATCAACGCGGACCTGTCCGTGGATATTTCGGGCGAAACCATCCGCTATTCGATCAAGCCCCACAAGATCTTCCTTTTCGGCAAGGACGACGAAGAACGCATCAGATTTGAGGTAAAGTGACATGGTAGAAAGCAAACAGCAATGGAAGGCATGGCTCTACCTGGCCCCGGCCATCGTGCTGCTTCTGGTCTTCACCGTGTGGCCGATCATCAATACGGTTGCCATGGCCTTTATGGAAAACTACAGCGGGCTGGCGAAGGTCGGCGGGGAAAGCGCCTTCAGGATCGGCTTCGGCAATTTTGTCCGGGTGGTGCAGAACAGTGAGTTCCAGTCCGCGCTTTACAACACCATTCTCCTGTGTCTGATTACGGTGCCGGTATCCACCGTCCTGGCCCTTTTGATCGCGGTGGCGCTCAACGCCATCAAGCCCCTGCGCAACGTGCTGCAGACCGTCTTTTTCCTGCCCTACGTCACCAACGCCATCGCCATCGGCATGGTGTTCGCCGCCATGTTCAACATCGTCGGCAATATCGGCGGCCGGCGTCAGATCATCGTGACCGCCGGCATCGTCAACAACGTCATCGAATTCTTCGGCGGTCAGACAGTGAACTGGATCAACAACGGCTCCACCTACTGGGCCAACATGGCGGTGCTGATCATCTACATCGTGTGGAACGCGCTGCCCTTCAAGATCCTGATCCTCACCAGCGGCCTGCAGTCCATCAACAAGCAGTATTACGAGGCCGCCAAGGTGGATTCCACCCCCCGGTGGCGGGTGCTGACCCGCATCACCGTGCCGCTTTTGTCCCCGATGCTGGCCTATGTGGTCATCACCGGCTTCATCGGCGGATTTAAGGAATATACCAGCGTGGTGGGCATCTTCGGCGAGGGCATGGGTCCGGCCCACGCCCAGGGACGGATGAACACCATGGTGGGGCTGATCTATGATTCTCTGGCCACCAACAACCAGGGCCGCGCCAGCGCGGCGGCGTTGATCCTGTTCGCCATCATCCTGCTTGTCACCATGATCAACCTGTACGTCAGCAAAAAGCGTGTCCATTACTGAGGAGGTGGAAACAATGACTGCAAAAAGCGCCTCGGTTATGCACGCGAGGGACCTGAAGAAGATCTCCGGCCGCCAGAAAGGCCTGCGGATCCTGGGCCAGAGCGGTGTGTACCTGTTCCTGATCCTGATGGCCGCCATCGTATTGTTCCCGTTTTACTGGATGATCATCTCATCCCTCAAGTCCCTTGCCGAATACCGTCTGAGCCGGCCCACCTTCTGGCCCCAGCAGGTGCTTTTGTCCAACTACGCCGACGCCTTCACCACGGCCAAGCTCGGCGTGCTGTTCAAAAACACCATGATCGTGGGCATCGTGTCCACCCTTCTTTCCCTGGTCATCACGGTGCTGACGGCCTTCGCCTTCGCGAGGCTTGAATTCAAGGGCAAGGAGCTTCTGTTCGCGGCGCTCCTGGCCACGATGATGATCCCCGGCGAGCTGTTCACCATCACCAATTACTCCACCGTCACCAACTTCGGCTGGCGGAACACCTACACGGTTTTGATCGTGCCGTTCCTTGTCAGCGTGTTCTACATTTACCTCCTCAGGCAGTCGTTCCTGCAGATTCCCAACGAACTGTACCTGGCGGCCAAGGTGGACGGCACCTCGGATTTCAAGTACCTGTGGAAGGTGATGGTGCCCCTGGCGCTGCCCACGCTGATTTCCATCACCATCCTCAAGATGATGGGCGCCTGGAACTCCTATATCTGGCCCCGCCTGGTGGCCAACGACGAGGCCCACCGTCTGATCACGAACGGACTGAGGAACGCCTTCACCGACACCACCGGCGACGTCAATTACCCGGTGCAGATGGCCGCCGTGGCCCTGGTCTCCGCGCCGCTGTTCCTGGTGTTCGTCTTCCTGCGCAAGTACATCATGTCCGGCGTCAGCCGCAGCGGCATCAAGGGCTGACGCGTTTTCCCGGGAGGGGAATCTTAAAACGGTTCATGGGCCGCGAGGCCTGTAACATATCAATTCTACAAAGGAAGGATCGAAAAAGATGAAAAAGCTTCTTTCCGTGCTCCTGCTCCTGTGCATGCTGCTCAGCGTGACCGCCTTCGGCGCCGCCGAGGAGGTCACCTATGACGGCAGCGAGGTCACCATTACCTTCTACCACACCATGGGCTCCAACCTGACCGCGGTGCTGGACAACTACATCGCCGAATTCAACAAGCTGTACCCCAACATCCACGTGGTCTACACCTCCGTGGGCAGCTATGACGACGTGCGCGACCAGGTGTCCACCGAGATCACCGTCGGCACCCAGCCCAACATCGCCTACTGCTATCCGGACCACGTGGCGCTGTACAACCTGGCCCGCGCCGTGAAGACCCTGGACGGCTACATCGATTCCACCGCCACGGTTACCCGCGCCGACGGCTCCACCGAGATCCTCGGCCTGACCCCCGAGCAGAAGGCCGACTTCATCGAGGGCTACTACATGGAAGGCGCCCAGTTCGGCGACGGCCTGATGTACACCATGCCCCTTTCCAAGTCCACCGAGGTGCTTTACTACAACAAGACCTTCTTCGATGCCAACGGCCTTGCCGTTCCCACCACCTGGGAAGAGATGGAAGACGTCTGCGCGAAGATTGTCGAAATCGACCCCAACTCCATCCCCCTGGGCTACGACAGCGAGAGCAACTGGTTCATCACCATGTGCGAGCAGTACGGCTCTCCCTACACCAGCGCCACCGGCGACCACTTCCTGTTTGACAACGAGCAGAACCGCGCCTTCATCGCCCGTTTCCGCGAGTGGTATCAGGAAGGCTACATGACCACCCAGAAACTCTACGGCGCCTACACCTCCGGCCTGTTCACCTCCACCTCCGGCATCACCAGCTACATGTCCATCGGCTCCTCCGCCGGCGCCACCTATCAGCGTCCCGCCAAGGGCGCGGACGGCGCCTATCCCTTCGAGGTGGGCATCGCCACCATCCCCCAGGCGGATCCCGACCATCCCAGGGTCATCTCCCAGGGCCCCAGCCTGTGCATCTTCAAGAAGGACAACGAGCAGGAAATGATCGCCTCCTGGCTGTTCGTCAAGTTCCTGACCACCAACGTGGAATTCCAGGCGGAATTCTCCATGGCCTCCGGCTACGTTCCCGTTATCCGCAGCGTGGCGGACAATCCCGTGTACGCCGAATTCCTGAATAAGGCCGACGGCGGCGACTACGTCTCCGCCCTGAGCGCCAAGGTCTGCCTTTCCCAGGAAAAGGCCTATTACACCTCTCCCGCCTTCGTCGGCAGCTCCGTCGCCCGCGACGCGGTGGGCTCGCTTTTGATCCAGTGCCTGACCATCGCCGACGGCGATGATGTGGACGCCGAGATCGGCAAGGCCTTTGAGGAGGCCGTTGAAAAATGCAGGTACGCCATCGAATGATCCGCGTCCTCCTGTCCCTGTTCCTCGCCGCCCTGCTTGCGGGCGGCGGGGCCGCGGGGGCGGAGGAAGCGCAGAGCGTCGACTATGCCGCGTCCGTCGCCCTGGACATGTCCTCTGAGACCGTCAAGGCCGAGGCTCGGGTCCACACCTTCGTGGACGGGGACACCACCCATTTTACCGTGTCCGACGGCGCGTTTCCAAATGGGATCCTCAGGGCCCGCTACATCGGGGTCAACACGCCGGAATCCACCGGCAAGGTGGAGCCCTGGGGAAAGCAGGCCGCCAGGTTCACCAGGGAAAGGCTTGAAAGCGCCGCGGGCATCATCGTCGAATCCGACACCGGGAAATGGAACACGGACAGCACCGGCTCCAGGACCCTTGTGTGGGTATGGTATACCCCGGACGGGACCCACTGGCGCAACCTGAACATCGAGCTTCTCCAGGAGGGGCTGGCCATCGCCAATTCCTCGGCGCAGAACCGCTACGGCGAAACCTGCATGGCGGCCATCGCCCAGGCCCGCGCCGCCGGGCTGCGGGTCTATTCCGGCGAAAGGGATCCCGAGTTCTACTACGGAGACGCTGTGGAAGTGACGCTGAGGGAGCTGAGGCTCAACTCCGGGTCCTACGAGGGCGTCAAGGTGGCCTTCGAGGGCGTCGTGACCGTCAATCACAGCAATTCCGTGTATGTGGAGGCCCCTGACGGGGAAACCGGGCTGTATTTCGGGCTGCCCGTCTACTACGGCTACAACCTGAGCGGCGGCGGCATGGAGATCCTGCGCGCCGGGAACCTGGTGCGCATCGTCGGCATCTTCCAGTACTACGAGGCAGGAGGGGTCTGGCAGGTCTCGGGGATCACCTACCGGATGATGAAGCCCGACGATCCCGGCAACATCCGCCTGATCTCCTCCGGGCATGAGATTCCCTGGACCGAAACCGACGCCGCCGTCCTGATGGAAGGCGTCGTGGCTCTGGAGCCCGACGGGGAAGATGATGCGTTTTCGGAGGCCGAAGAATTCGACCGCGCTTTCCTTTCCCTGGCCACCACGGTGACCGTGTCCCCCCTGACCGTCCAGGGCGGCTACACGTCCATCCCCGGCACGGCCACGCTCTGGTGCCTGTCCGGCGGGACCGAGGTGCAGTTGTACCTGGACGGCGCGCTGAACGAAAGCGGCGTTCCCTATACGGTGGACGAGCTGAGGGGAAAGACCGTTTCGGTCCGCGGCATCGTCGGGCAGCATAACGGAGAATACCAGATCTATGTGCTTACCCCGGACGGGCTTGAAGTACTGCAATAACAAATAAAAGGAGAAAGACCATGAAAAAACTGATTTCCGCCCTGGCGCTGCTGGCGGCGCTCTGCCTGGCCCTGGGCCTGTCCTATGCGGACGGCGTCGCCGATGCCCGCAGCTATGTCAACATGATGTACAAGGGCAGACCCGCTTCCACTCCCAAGGATTACACCGTGATCGGCACCGTCCCCGGCGAGAGTGAAAACTACACCGTGGAATGGACCGCCGATTCCGACACCATCGTCGTTACCCGCCAGGAGGACGGCATGGTGAAGATCGACGTGGACGAGAACAACCCGAAGGAAGTCGCCTACGTGCTGACCGCCACCATCACCGACGCCGCCGGCAACACCGCCACGGTCTCCTTTGAGCGCTTCGTACCCGCCGCCATCAAGCTGGATATCATGACCGAGGAAGAGATCGCGGAAGTCGCCTACACCCTGGAGGACGGCGCGTCCCTGCCCGCCGATACCGCGCTGACCGGCGTGATCGTCAAGATCAACGATCCCTACAGCGAGCAGTACGGCAACATCACCGTCACCATCCAGGTGGGTGAAAAGACGATTCAGTGCTACCGTCTTACCGGAGAAGGCGCCGCCGAACTGAAGGAAGGCGACGAAATCACCGTATTCGGCAGGATCAAGAACTACAAGGGCACCATCGAATTTGACAAGGGCTGCAAACTGATCCCCGCCGAGTCCGCCCAGAGCGCCCGCGTGGCCGGCTTCGTTTACACCCTTGAGGAATCCGCCGCCATGACCCGCACCTCCACCGTGACCGGCGTGTTGACGAAGATCGATTCCCCCTACAGCGAGGAATACAAGAACATCACCGTCTTCATCGCCGTTCCCGGCCTGGAGGGCTTTGACATCGAATGCTACCGCCTCTCCGGCGAGGGCGCCGACATCCTGGCCGTCGGCGACACCGTTACCGTGACCGGCACCATCAAGAACTACAAGGGCACCATCGAATTCGACAAGGGCTGCACCATCGACGCCCTGATCAAGGTCGAGTAAAATAGCGTTTCATCCCGCCCCGGGCCTTCGGCCCGGGGTTTTTTTTATCCATTTGAAACGTGCAAATGTAAAAATATGCAGTATTTATTCCCAAATATCCGAAAGACAGGGCTTTTCTTGAAGGTTTTTTGCATTTTTTTTTGACAAACGGATGAAAGCACGGTATAATACATATATCGTCGGAGCCGTATCCGTTCGGATACGGGGAGGACCGGCGATCCGGAAGAGAGGAGCTGTACGCGTGCTAAGGAAAATGCTTTGCCCGGCAATCGCGTGCGTGCTGATCCTTTTATGTACCGGCGCCCTGGCGGATGACGATCAGTGCCTTCCCTGGTACGGCGTCACCTGGTCGGAGGAAGAAAGCGCGGACATGATCAGCGCCACCATCTATGTGGGCGTATATGAATGCAGCGGTTCCCTGGACCTGACAGGCTGGCCTTATCGGGTGACGGGGACGCTGGTACCCATCGACGATTCCTGGGCCAACGCGCTGTGGCAGAAGGTCATCAACGACTGCTGGTCATTCTACGGCGTGTATCCCGAAAAGTCGGTCGGGGACGCGGGTGAGATTTGCGTGTTCAACCTGCCCACGGGCTCTGTGACCGTGGAGCGCGATTTGGACGACACGCTGATTACCATCATGGCTGCCCACGAAGAGTAAGGACCGTCCCAGGCAGGCTGAAAAAGCTGCCCGGGTCCTTTTTTTATTTTAAGGTATCTGTTCAGTCCTGCGGACAGAACAGATACCGCGGGGGGTACCCGTACCCCCCGCGAACCCCCCGGGCGAAGAACGGAGTCCGGGGAAGGGAA
>CADANQ010000056.1 GCA_902789365.1 uncultured Eubacteriales bacterium | reverse complement strand
TTCCCTTCCCCGGACTCCGTTCTTCGCCCGGGGGGTTCGCGGGGGGTACGGGTACCCCCCGCGGTATCTGTTCTGTCCGCAGGACTGAACAGATACTCTCCCGGTCAATATCTTTCATCAATTTCCCTCAGCACGTGGCCGACGCTCTTTTCCACCGCGCCGTCGGCAAAGGGATTATCAAGGCCCGCCAGCTTCAGAAGGTCGAAGTATCCCATGGTCCCGCCGGCGCGGCACAGCCGCAGGTAATCCCGCCAGGCCTTCTCCCGGTCGGTCTTCATCAGCCCGTAGAACTGGAAGGCGCACATCTGGGCCAGGGCGTAGTCGATGTAATAGAAGGGATACAGGAAGATATGCTGCTTCTGCATCCAGAAGCCGCCCTCCTCCAGGAAGGGCTCCCCGTCATACGACCGCCAGGGCATATAGGCCTTTTCGATCCTCCGCCACGCTTTGCGCCAGTCGGCGCTGCGGTATTCCGGATGGGCGTAGACCTCGTGCTGGAACTCGTCCACGCAGCACATGTACGGGAGCACGGCTAGGGCGCCGATCAGGTGGGAGGCAATGTACTTTTCGCTGTTTTCGCCGAAGAAGCTGTCCATCCAGGGATAGGCGAAATGCTCCATGGTCATGGAATGGATCTCGTTGATCTCCGAGGTGGAGCCCCGGAGCATGGCCACCGGGATGGAGCGCATGGCCAGGTATCCCTGGAAGGCGTGCCCGGCCTCGTGGGTCAGCACGTCCACGTCAGCCGATGTGCCGTTGAAATTGCTGAAGATAAAAGGCGCGCCGTAGCCGGGCAGGGAGGTCATGTAGCCGCCCATGCGCTTGCCGGGGCGGGTGTCCAGATCGAACAGGCGGTATTTTCGCATGAAATCGAAAAATTCGCCGGTTTCGCCGCTCATTTCCCGGTACATTTTCCCGGCCTTTTCCACCAGCTCGTCCCGGCTGCCGATGGGATCGGCGTTGCCCTCGGGATAAAGCAGGGCTTCGTCGTACCATTGGAGCTTCTCCACCCCCAGGCGGCGGCGCTGCTTTTCGCGGACGGCGGCCACGGCGGGGGTGACGATTTCCCGGATCTGCCGGCGGAAATTGGCGGCGTCCTCCCTGGTGTAGTCGAAGCGGCGGCGCTTTAAATAGCACAGGTCCGTGTAATCCTTAAAGCCCAGCTTTTCGGACATGCCGTTCCTCAGTTCCACCAGGGCGGCATAGGTTTCGTCCAGTTCGGGGGCGATTTGGGCGTAGAGCGCGGCCCAGACGCGGAAGGCCTCCGCCCGCTCCGTGCGGTCGGTGGATTCCATGTGCTTGAGAAGCCCGTAAAAATTGCATTTCTCCCCCCGGAATTCGGCGGAGGCCACGGCGCTGTCCTTCTGGTATTTCTGAGTCAGCTCGCCCTCCTTCACCACGTCCGGGACGATCCTTTCGTCCGCGGTCCTGAGGCCCGCGTCCACCATTTTCAGCATCTGGGGGCCGAATTCCTTTTCGAAACCGGAACGGAAGGGAGAGTCCGCCAGCGCCTGATCGAAGGCCTTTTTCAACGGGATCAGCTTTGCCGATTCCTCCCACAGCCACCTGATCTCGCCTTCGTAAAAGACGTCCGTCGTATCCATGGTGGCGCGGACGGAACACAGGGAGAACATGGTCCCGAATTCCTCCTGAGCGTCCTGCAGGTCAAAAAACGCCTTGCGGGCGGCGGGATAGTCCTTTGCGCTCTTCATGGCCTCCGCCGCCGAAACGAGGGCCGCCCGCTGGGCCTCCGCGTCAGGACGCGTGTATGGCATTTCGTCAAAGGGGACCGGCTGATACCTGAACTGTTTCATGCTGATTTTCTCCTTCCGGGTCCTGTTATATTTGTTCTTTGTCTGATGATACCATACCCGGCGCAGGATGGCAAGGAGCCCACCCCCGAAAGCTTTCCTTTCTTCGCCAGCAGCCGGACGGCATGGGGAGCCCGCCCGGGTTTCGTCTTTTATATTACAAAAATATTACGAAAATTATACGAAACGGACATAATTAACTTGCTTTGCGGGCTTTTAGCGAATATAATGAAATCGGGTTTTTCTTTGGATCCGCTGTTTTTGAACGCCGCAAAGGAGTCCTTCCGCGCATGAAGAGAAAGGTCCTTTTTTCATTATTGTGCCTGATGGCCCTGGTCCTGTTCCTCCCCGTCGCATCTTCCGGGGAGGAGTACGCCGTGCGGCCCGTGTCCATGACAGGCTATATCACCGCGCCGGGGGTCAACGTCCGTGCCGGCCCCGGCACGTCGCACCCGTCCTACGGCACCGCCGGAACGGGAGACGTCATCCGGGTGGTCTCCTCGGCGACCGCCGCGGACGGCTCCGTGTGGTATTACGGGCAGGTGAACGGCATCTCCGGCTGGGTCCACAGCGCCTATGTGTCCTCCGGCGGCGGCGCGAAGACCCCGGTCCCCACCGCCATGCCGTGGAACGGCGGCCAGGGTTTCCTGTCCTTCGGCGCGACAATCACAGCGGACAGCGCCAACGTGCGCGCCGGCGCTTCGCTGAATTCCCCCGTCACAGCGCAATTGAACCGCGGCGCTTATGTTACGGTGCTTTCAAGCGCCATGGACACGAACGGCGCGCTGTGGTATTACTGCGAATACGGGGCGGGCAGGTACGGCTACATCCGCGCCGACCTGACCGCCGTCTCCGTTCCCGTTCCCCCCGCCGCGCCCACCGCCCTGCCGGTAACGCCCCTTTCCTTCACCGGGTATACCAACGCCTCGGGCGTCAACGTGCGCTCCTCACCCGGCGGCGAAAGAATCGGCCGCCTGAGCGAAGGCGCCCGTGTCAGCGTCACCGGGGAAATCACCTCGGACGGCGTCAGGTGGTACCGCGTCACTTATTCCGGCGGAGCCGGCTATATCCGCGCCGACCTGATCAGCCACTCATCCCCTCAAACCGCCGCGCCCACGGCCTATCGCTTTACCGAAACGCCGCTGTCCTTTGCCGCCCTGGCCGCAAAGGACAGCTGCAACGTCCGCCGCCAACCCGCCCGGGGAGCCGATGTATTGTTCCGGGTGAACACCGGGGACGCGCTGGAGGTGTTTTCGCTGTGCCTGGGCGCGGACGGCGCCGTATGGTATCATATACGGACCGCCGATTCCCGCACGGGCTATATCCTGGCGGAGCTGGTCACGCCGGCGGCCGTCGGGGCGCAGACCGTCCCGGGGGGCTACACGGGGATTGACGTTATGCCGGGCGTATACCCGGACGCCGGGACGCAGACCGTCCCCGGCGCCGTCGTTCCCGGCGGCTACGCAGGCGCCGACGCGATGCCGGGCGCATACCCGGACGCCGGGGCGCAGACCGTCCCGGGCGCCGTCGTCCCCGGCGGCTACGCAGGCGCCGACGCGATGCCGGGCGCATACCCGGACGCCGGGACGCAGACCGTCCCCGGCGCCGTCGTTCCCGGCGACTACGCGGGATCCGACGTGATGCCGGGCGTTTCCCCCACCCTCGTTCCCGACGTGGGCGGGACGGTGTACGCCCCCGCGTACAGTCCGTCGCCCGCGGCATCCCTCGCGCCCGATACGGGCGGCGAGGTTTACGTGCCGGAGGGCATCCCGCCGGCCGCGGCCGCCGCGCCCGATCCGGGCGGAAATGCCTATACCGCCGCTCCCTACCCGACGCCGCAGCCGACTTCCGTTTTTGTCACCTCCGGACCCACGCCGCAGCCCGCGTCCATCTTCGTCACCTCCGGCCCAACGGCCCGTCCCACGCCCATGCCGCCGCCGGACCTGCCCAGTCTGGACTTCACCGCCTTCCCCTCCGTTCCGGACCAGAAGCTGTCGGTATACAGCGCGCCTTCGGTCATTGCCTGGCGTTCCGGCGGGGGCAGCGCATCGGTGAGCACCACCGACAACATGTGGTGCGCCGGATACGACGGCCAGTGGCTCCTGATCCTCTACCATACGGCCGACGGGGACACATCCGTCGGTTACGTCAGCGCCCTCAGCCTCAGGGGCGCTTTGCCCGAGACGCCTTCCCTTTCCCTGGCGGACTGCCCCGCAGTGCTTGCGCGCGCCGCCGACCTCACCTGCGATCCCCTCGGGCAAAAGGGCGACAGCCTGCCCCTGAAGGAGGGCGAAAACGTGACCTGGCTCGGCAACTGCTTCCTGGGCAGCTCCTGGGCCTATGTGGAGACCCGGGTCGGCGGCATGCCGGTCAGGGGCTTTGTTCCCCAGGACGCCCTGCAAATACAGTAAAGCGAGGAGCACTTATGTCCGTACCTGACGATTTTTCCTTTTTCCTCCACGGCGGGGACTATAACCCGGACCAGTGGCTGGACCGCCCGGATATTCTGGAGGCGGACCTGAAAATGATGAAAAAAGCCCATGTGAACTGCGTTTCGCTGGGCATCTTCGCATGGAGCGCTCTTGAAAAGCGGGACGGGGAATATGATTTCACCTGGCTGGAGGACATCATCGGCCGCCTGTACGACAACGGAATCTATACCGACCTGGCCACCCCCTCCGGCGCGCGCCCCGCCTGGCTCGCCGAAAAATACCCCTCCGTGCTGCGCACCGACGAACAGGGGCGCAGGCGCCTTTTCGGCGAAAGGCACAACCACTGCCTGACCAGCCCCGACTACCGCCGCAAGGTGCGGGAAATCGATATGAAGCTGAGCGAGCGCTTCGGGAGCCATCCCGGGGTGATCATGTGGCACATCGGCAACGAATTCAGCGGGGACTGCTATTGCCCGCTGTGCGCCGCCGCCTTCAGGGGCTGGCTTAAAAACAAATACGGCACCGTGGAGGAGCTGAACCGCCGCTGGTGGACCTCCTTCTGGAGCCAGAAGTATACCTCCTTTGAGCAGATCGACCCGCCCTCCCCCCTGGGCGAAATGTCCAACCCCTCCATGCGGCTGGACTGGCGGCGTTTTTCCACCGATCAGTGCGCCTCCTTCATCCGCAATGAAAAAGAGGCCATCCGGACCCACTGCCCGGACAAGCCCGTCACGGTGAATATGATGTGGTCCTTCTGGGACTACGATTACAGCGTCCTCGCAAAGGAAACGGACCTGATCTCCTGGGACTGCTATCCCCGCCTGCGGGCCGGGAATTACCTGACGGAGATGGCCGAGGCCTGCATGAACCACGACTATATGCGCTCCCTGAAGGGACGCACCTTCCTTTTGATGGAATCCAGCCCCTCCAAGGTGAACTGGCATACCGTCAACCAGTTGAAGCGCCCCGGCATGCAGCTGACCACCTCACTGCTTTCGGTGTTCTGCGGCAGCGACAGTGTGATGTATTTCCAGTGGCGCAAGGGCCGGGGCGGCAGCGAGGCCTTCCACGGCGCGGTGGTCGGGCACGACGGCCGGGACGACACCCGGGTGTTCCGGGACACGGTGCTTACCGGCGAAGCGCTGGAAAAGATCTCCGCCCTCAAAAAACAGCCCATGGAAAAGCCGCAGGCGCTCATCGTCCTGGACCAGCAGAGCCGCTGGGCCTCCTCCTTCGTCCAGACCGGCCTCAGGGATCATATGGACCCCATCGGGGCCGCGCGAGACCATTACCGGGCCCTGTTCAAGATGGGCGTCCGCGCCGACGTGCGGGATTCCGACGCCGACCTTTCGGATTACAGCCTGGTGGTGCTGCCCGAGACCTTCATGTTCCGGGACGGGTTCGCCCAAAGGCTGCGGGAATACGTGCGCGGCGGCGGAAAGCTGCTTGTGACCTGCTTTACCGGCATCGTGGACGGGGACGACCTTTGCCATCTGGGAGGAACGCCCCACGGGCTGACCGACGTCCTTGGGGTCCGGGACCCGGATCTGGACGCCCTGTATCCCGGCGAGGAAAACAGCATGGTCTTCCCCGACGGACGCGCTTTCCCCATCCGGGAGATCTGCGAATACCCGGAGCAGGTGATCGCCGACGCCTGCCTGGCCGTCTACGGACGGGATTTTTACGCGGGCTCCCCCGTGTTTACGGAAAACGCCTTCGGGAAAGGCCTCGCCTTGTATCTGGCCGGGCGGACCGACGAAAAGGGCCTGGACGCCGTATACGCCCATATTGCCGAAAAGATGGACCTCAAACGCTCCCTGGACGAATCCCTGCCCGAGGGCGTCGTCGCCGTCCGCCGGGGGAATATGGCGCTGGTATGCAATCTCGGCGGCGAAAAGCGGGAGCTTCGGCTTTCCGTCCCCCGCGCCGAACTGCTTTCCGGAAGGACGGCGCGCGCCTTTGATCTGGAAAGCGGCGCCTGTCTGGTGCTGGACGTATCCGCGGAACGGGAACAGACCGGGGAGGAAAAACAATGTACACGCTGAAAAGCGGCGCGCCGGAGGACGCCGCCCTGCGGCAGGAAAGGGAGCGGCGCTGCTACCGCCTGCTGGACGGGGCGGGCATCCCCTATATGCGCATGGACCACCCCGCCGCCGACAATATGGAGGTCTGCGCCCGCCTGGAAAAGGACCTGGGGGCGCAGATATGCAAAAACCTGTTTTTATGCAACCGTCAGCAGACGGATTTTTACCTGCTGATGATGCCCGGGGACAAGCCCTTCCGCACCCGCCTTCTGAGCAAAGCCCTGGGGGTGTCCCGCCTGTCCTTCGCCGGGGAAGACTTCATGAAGGAGTTCCTGGACCTTTTGCCCGGGGCCGTGTCCATTCTTGGGCTTATGAACGACCGGGGCCGCCGTGTGCGCCTGGTAGTCGACGCGGACCTGAAGGCCTGCCCCTTCATCGGGTGCCATCCCTGCGTGAACACCTCCAGCCTTCGCATCGCAAGAGAGGATATGTTCGAAAAGCTTCCCGCCATCCTGGAGCATCCCGTCACATGGGTGGAGATGGAGAAAGAGGGGCCGTGATCCCGTGAAATAACGGAATAGAGGCTGTCTCAAAACGCCAAGCGGTTCATATGGCGTAAAAGGCAGCCTCGTTCTTATTCAAAAAAGACAGAAAGCGACAGATGAAGGATGACCGTCAATCCTCCTCCCGGGGCCTGGTCTGGCGCCGGAAGAAGGGGACCGTCAGAACCACGCCCGGGACTGTATAGGCCACTGCAATCACGAATATCGGGACGGAGGTTTCGCCGATCGCCCTGAAGGAGGTGATCAGACCTGTGCCGCCAATGATCAGGACCGCTCCCACGATCATCAGCAGGACCTGCCACCAAATCACCTTCGGCCCCTGACGGCCCTTCCGGATCAGATGCAGGATCAGGGGCATGCCGAATATCAGAACAAATTCGAATAAGAACGGAATGAACATGAGCGGCTCCAGCTTCACATTCTCCAGGGCAAAGGAGCCAAGCAGCAGACTGCCGAAGCCCCACAAGCCCACAAACGCCAGTACATACCGCCATCCCCATGCCGCCATCGGCCAGGAGCAGCCTTCCCGCTGCATTTTCATCTGCTGCCTGCCGGCCAGCACCATGGACCCCCACATACCAAGGAAAAACAAACTCATAAACCCGCCCATGAGCAGTTCTTTTCTGCCGGTTATGAGTCCACATACGAGGATGGCAATACCGGCCAGGGAAACGATGCCTATCTGGATGATCCCCAGACGCAGTATACAGCCGCCGTTCCACATTCCTCTGATAATGCCTGTCGCCGGATTTTCGGGCTTCCGATCGTTCTGCTCATTCTGTTTACTGTACTGAGACATGGCTTCTCCTACGTTCCGCTGTCAGCAGCGCGCCAGGCGCTCCGCCCCACATTCTTTATTCATTCCGCCCCTTTGGCTCTCCTGCGGAAGAAGGATGCCAGCACCGCGCCGGAAATGTTGTGCCAAACCGAAAACACCGCGCCGGGCACCGTCGCCATGGCGAGGTCCGGGAAGGCGGAGGCGGCCAGGGAGGACGCCAGGCCCGAATTCTGCATGCCGATCTCCACCGACAGCGCCACAGCTTTTTTCCGTTCCATCTTCAGCATTTTGCCGATGCCCCATCCGCAGGCATAGCCCAGCAGATTGTGCAGCACAACCACCGCCAGCACCACGGCCCCGGTGGTCATGATCTTTTCGGCGTTATGGGACACCACCGACATGACGATCAGGCAGATGGCGGCGACGGACACAAGCGGCAGAAAACCGGAGGCCGCCCGGGTGGTCTTCGGGAAAAAGCGGTTGAGGATCAGCCCCAGGGCAATGGGGAGGATCACCACCTGCAGAATGGACAGGAACATGGCCCCCACGTCCACATGGACGCCGGTATGCAGGAACAGGTAAGTCAGGGCCGGCGTCAGCACCGGGGCCAGGAAGGTGTTGACGCTGGTCATCCCCACCGACAGGGCCACGTCGCCCCCGGAAAGGTAGGTGATCACGTTGCTGGCCGTGCCGCCGGGGCAGGTCCCCACCAGGATGACTCCCGCCAGCAGGGCGGTATCCAGTGAAAAAGCCTTCCCCAGCAGGAACGCCAGCAGCGGCATCACCGTGAACTGGGCCGCGCAGCCGGCAAGGATCTCCTTCGGCCTGGAAAAGACCGCCTTCAGGTCCGAAAGCTTCATCGTGAGGCCCATGCCGAACATCACGGCCATCAGAAGATAATTGATCCAGCCGGTCTGCACCCACAGCGAGGACGCGGGCACGAAAAGCGCCAGCGCTGCCGGCGCAAGGACGATCAGGGCCATGAACCTGCCGACGAAACGGCTTGCTTTTTCAAGGGTTTTTTTCATTTATTTTCCTCCACCGGAGCGATTTCCGTTTCCGGGCGCTTCCCGCAGCTGTGCCTGCACACCATGCGCACCGGGCAGACTTTTATTATGGGCGGCCGGTCGTCCCCATGGATTCGGTCCCGCAGAAGCCTGACGCCCGCCCGGGCCATCTCCTCAAAGCCGCAGTCAACCGAGCACAGCGGAATCGGGAAGGAAAGGAACCCGCCCAGGTTGTCGAACCCGACGATGCCGAAATCTTCCCTGCCGACGGCGCCGGTCCGCTGCATGGCGGACAGGGCGTGCCAGGCCTCCACGTCGCAGAAAAAGAACAGCCCGATGAAGCCCTCCGCCTTCAGGCTGACCAGCTTCTCCGCCAAAGTCTCCTGCCAGGCCGCCGATTCCCGGTGGCCCGTGATATTCTGTGAAAAAACGAAAACGCTCCGGTCCTTTTCCGGGATGCCGGCCTCGGCGCAGGCCCTCCGGAAGCCCTTCAGACGCCTTTCCAGGGAATAGACCACGTCGCCGGAGGAAATGAAGGCCAGTTTCCGGTGCCCGGCCTCGATCAGGTGACGGGCGGCCAGGTATCCGCCCTCCTCCTCGTCGGCGACCACCGCGTCCGCCTCGACCCCCTCAATGCAGCGGGACATCAGCACAAAGGGCATCCGGGCCGCCTTCAGGCGTTCCACGGAGGAGGCGCTCCCCGAGGCGGGAAAAAGCAGCACCCCGTCCACACAGCGGGAAATGGCCTGCTCTACCAGGCTGCATTCCGTGTCCGGGTCCTCCCGGGAACACATGATCATCAGCGAATAGCCCTTTTCCCGGGCCGCGTTCTGGATGGTGTCGGCCATGATGCCGTAAAACGGATTGGTCATGCCGCCCAGAATCACGGCGAAAATGTGCGTCCTGCCCGAACGCAGGGAGCTGGCGATCTGGTTGACGGAATAGCCCATCCGGTCGGCGACGCGGCGGATATGCTCAATGGTCGCCGGAGAGATGTCGCTCTTTCCCCTGAGGGCCCGGGACACGGTGTTGACGGAATACCCCGTCTCCAGCGCGATATCCTGCAGGGTCACTCTCTTTTCGCCGCCCATCATGAACACCCCTTCACGGTGAATATACAGTGGGAAAACAAATAAAAAAACACAAAAAAACGAAATCGTGTATTGACAGGGCGATTATAGCATGCTATGATGAATCCAGCAAGAGCATTATCGTTAATGTCAACGTTAAAGTAGCACAGTGAAACCGGCATATTCATCTCCCCCGTCGATCCCATTTCCCACAAAGGACCGGTCCCGTCTTACATTAACGTTAATGTAGTCCCGTATTGATCAGCGGGCTCAACGCTGTTCAAATAAAAAAGGAGGAAAAACCCATGAAAAAAGTCTTCGCACTGCTTCTGTCCCTGTGCCTGCTGCTGGGAAGCGCGTCCTTCGTGAGCGCCGACGAGCCGGCCGTGACCACCTTCACCATGTGGACCTTCATCGCCCAGCACCAGGAATTCTTTGAGAAGGCTGCCGAGCGCTGGAACTCCGTGTATCCCGACAGGCCCATCGCCGTCGAGGTGACCACCATCGGCTACGACGACATGCACAACAAGTTCAAGGTCGCCCTGCAGGCCGACGAAGGCGCTCCGGACATGGTGGACGTTGAGCTGGGCCAGTTCCCCAACATCCTCGCCTATTCCGACAAGCTGTACGACCTGACCCCCGCCCTGACCCCCTACATGCCCGACCTGGTCCAGGCCCGTCTTGAGATCTACGCCAAGGACGGCAAGTACTACGGCGCCCCCCTGCACGTCGGCGCGATGGTCGCCTTCTACGACGTGGAGCTGCTCGCCGAAGCCGGCGTCGACTACACCCAGATCAAGACCTGGGACGACTGGAAGGAAGCCGGCATCAAGCTGAAGGCCGCCAACCCCGATGCCTGGATGGGCACTGTTGAAACCAGCACCCAGTGGGTCGCCTCCCTGATGCTCGCCCAGCAGGGCAAGGACTGGCAGGACGGCGAAAACGCCTTCATCAACACCCCCGAAGTTGCCAAGATCATCGACACCCAGAAGAGCTGGCTCGAAGCCGGCATCTGCCAGGTGTGCCCCGGCGGCCAGCCCGACACTGAGGAGGGCAAGGCCTACATCGCCAACAACCGCATTGCCTGCGTCATCATGCCCTTCTGGTTCATGAGCCGCTTCACCGATGAAATCGGCGAAAGCTGCAAGGGCCGTTATGTTGTGGCTCCCGCCCCCGTGTTCGAGGAAGGCCAGATCCACTCCATCGGCCAGGGCGGCACCGGCACCGTGGTTTATGCCAACGGCACCAACCCCGAAATGTGCGCCGAATTCCTCGCCTTTGCCAAGGTTTCCCCCGAAGGCGAAGCGCAGATCTGGTCCGTCCTGGGCTTCGATCCCTGCAACACCTCCATCTGGGACGACGCTTCCATCATGAAGACCGACGACAACAAGTTCAACCAGTACTTCATCGGCTATCCCATCGACGCCCTGATCCCGATCAAGGACGAAATCGGCTTCGTCGTGTCCACCTCCATCAGCCCCACCATCAACAGCTACCTGGGCACCACGCTGTGGAACGAGGTGTATGTTGACGGCGTCGACACCCAGGAAGCCCTGGACGCCGCTCAGGAATCCATCGAAAGCGACCTGTTCTGATCCTGATCCTGCCGGGGCTGCTGCAACACGCGGCAGCCCCGTTTATCCATGCGGGAGCGTTCCGCGCGAGGGGTGTTCCCGCTTCAGGCCCAACAAACCGGTATCGGTCAGAAAGGGGAAAAACTTATGCTGGCACAGGCGGCCGCAGCAAAAAAAACAAGCCGTCACAACCGCGGGATTGCGCTGCTGATCCTCAGCGCGCTCCTTGTCATCCTCGGCCTTGCCGCGCTGTTCTCCCTGCAGGGCAAGGCGGTAAGATTCGACAGCGCCTACGATTCCCGCGGGGACCTGAGCGCCTATTACTTCGGCAAGCCCGCCGAAGGGCAGGGGTATTCCTTCCTGCAGAATCTCTGGTTCGGCGCGGTCAGGTACAGGCTGTGGATCGTGGTGGCGGGGATATTCCTTGCGGGGGTTTTCGTAGCCCTGAACAAGCAGCTTCTGTATTCCCAGAAGGTGGCGCCCTATGTGTTCGTGGCGCCCTTCATCTTCACCTTCCTGGTGTTCTTCGCCTATCCCCTGATCTCCACCGTCATGATGAGCTTCCAGAGCATCAAGGGCAGCGGCACCGAATGGATCGGGTTCAAAAACTACCAGGATCTTTTCCAGAACAAAACCTTCTACACCGCCGTGGGCAATTCGGTCACCTACATGCTGCTCACATGCGCCATCCTGATTCCCGTGCCGATGCTGCTGGCGTACCTTGCGGAAATGAAAATCTCAAAGACCGGAAAACTGTTCAAAACAGTGGCCTTCATGCCGGTGCTGTGCTCCGTGGTGGTCGCCGGCATCATCTTCCGCATGATGTTCTCTGAGCTTGACGGCGCCCTGATGAACCAGGTGCGCGGCATTTTCGGCCTGGAACCCATCACCTGGCTCAAGGGTGCCGGCACCTCCATGTTCGCGATGGTGCTTTTGTGCTTCTGGCGCTGGACCGGCATGAACATGCTGTATTACATGGCCGGCCTCAAATCCATCCCCAACGAGCTTTATGAGGCGGCCGACATCGACGGCGCCAACGGCGTGCAGAAGTTCACAAGGATCTGCCTGCCGCTGCTCAAGCCCACCACCATCTACGTGCTGACCATTTCCATTTACGCGGGCCTTGCGATGTTCACCGAAAGCTATATGATCTTCGGCGGCAACAATTCCCCCAAGAACTACGGCCTGACCATCGTCGGCTACCTGTACCGCTACGGCTTTGAGAAGGTGGACAAGTTCGGCTTCGCCTCGGCCGTCGGCCTGGTGCTCCTGGTGGGCGCCATGATTATCACCGTGGCCCAGTTGTTCATCACCGGAACCATCGGCAGGAAGGAGGACTGAGCATGCAGAAAACGGCCAACGCCCCAATCAGGATCCATGAAAACAAACACCTGGCTGGCAAGATTGTGATGTCCTGCTTTTTCGTGATCCTCAGCGTCCTGTTCATCATCCCGCTGTACGCCCTGCTGCTGGGCACCTTCAAGGGCGGCGCAGAGTTGTTCGTCAGCGGCCTCAACCTGAACCCCACCCCCGAAAAGCTGCACCTGAACGCCTGGCGCTACCTGTTCACCGGGGTCATGAGCAACGGCGAATACAACCCCCACAGCTATTTTATCTGGTACTGGAACAGCCTGAAGGTGGTTGCTCTGCAGACGGTTCTGACGCTTCTCCTCTCCTCCATGGTGGCCTACGGCTTTTCCAAATACAATTTCAGGGGCAAGAACATCATGTTCATGTGCGTGCTGCTGGTGATGATGGTCCCCCTTGAAATCCTGATGCTGCCCATGTATACTCAGATTAACGCCATGGGCATGCGCAACAGCTATGCCGGCGTGATGATGCCCTTCCTGATCAGCATGAGCGCCGTGTTCTTCTTCCGCCAGTTCCTGACCAACGTTCCGATGGAGCTGGTGGAGGCTGCCCGGGTGGACGGCTGCACCGAATACGGCACCTTCTTCCGCATTATCATGCCCATCATGAAGCCGGCCTACGCCTCCATGGCGGTGCTCACGGGCATGGGCGCCTGGAACGCCCTTCTGTGGCCGATGCTGGTCCTATCCGACATGAAGAAGTACACCATCCCCATCGGCCTCAACACCCTGTGGTCCCCCTACGGCAACAACTACGACCTGATGATCACCGGCTCCTGCTTCGCCATCCTCCCCCTTCTTCTGATTTACCTGTTCGCGCAGAAGTTCATCGTGGAAGGCATGACCGCGGGCGCCGTAAAGGGCTGATTCCCCTTCAGTTCATCAACGCCCGGCGCGTCACAGGTCCCTCTGTCCCGCCTTACCCGTTCCCAATCATCATTGAGGGCCGCCCCATCGTGCGGCTCCCCCGACAGGAGAGAAACACATGAAAAAAGCATCCATGATCCTGGACCGCGATTTTGCCATCGGCAAGATCGACCCCCGCATCTACGGTTCCTTCATCGAGCACCTGGGCCGCGCCGTGTACGGCGGCATTTACGAGCCCGGCCATCCCACGGCGGACGAAGAGGGCTTCCGCGGGGACGTGATCGAAAAAGTCCGCGAGATCGGTGTACCGGTGGTGCGCTATCCCGGCGGCAACTTCGTCTCCGGCTTCAACTGGGAGGACAGCGTGGGCCCGAAGGAAGCCCGCCCCCGCCGCCTGGACCTGGCCTGGGGCACCACCGAGACCAACGAGGTGGGCCTGCACGAATTCGCCTCCTGGGCCAAAAAGGCCGGCACCGAGGTGATGTACGCCGTCAACCTGGGCACCCGGGGGGCCGACGCCGCCAGGAACATCGTTGAATACGCCAACCACAGGGGCGGCAGCTACTGGAGCGACCTCAGGGCAAAGAACGGCGCGAAGGATCCCTTCAACATCCGCCTGTGGTGCCTGGGCAACGAAATGGACGGCCCCTGGCAGATGGGCCACAAGACCGCATACGAATACGGCCGCGCCGCCAACGAGGCCGCCAAGATGATGAAGTGGGTGGATCCCACCATCGAAACCGTGGCCTGCGGCTCCTCCGCCCATACCATGCCCACCTACGGATCATGGGAATATGAAATGCTGAACGAGTGCTACGAAAACGTGGACTACGTTTCCCTGCACCGCTATTACGGCAACCCCACCGGGGACACCCCCGGCTTCCTGGCCCGCAGCATGGACCTGGACGAATTCATCAAGGAAGTAATCTCCATCTGCGACGCCGTGGGCGGCCGCAAGCACGCAAAGAAAAAGCTGAACCTGTCCTTTGACGAATGGAACGTGTGGTACCATTCCAGCCAGCAGGACAAGGAGATCCTGAAGGCCGACAAATGGGGCCGCGCCCTGCCGCTGCTGGAGGATGTGTACAACTTTGAGGACGCCCTGCTGGCCGGCGCCATCCTGATCACCTTCCTGAAGAACGCGGACCGGGTGAAGGTGGCCTGCCTCGCCCAATTGGTCAACGTCATCGCCCCCATCATGACCCGCAACGGCGGCGGATGCTGGGCCCAGACCATCTTCTATCCCTACATGCACGCCTCCCGCTACGGCCGCGGCACCGCCCTCAGGCCCGTGCTCTCCTCCCCCGTGTACAACTGCAGCGATTATGAAAACGTGCCCCTTGCCGACGCCGCGGCCACCCTGGGCGACGACGGCAGCGTCACCGTGTTCGCCATCAACCGCGACATGAAGGAGGACATCCTGCTGGACTGCGACCTGCGCGCCTTCGGCGATTTGAAGGTGAAGGAGCACATCGTGCTGCACCACGACGACGTGAAGGCCGTCAACACCGAGGAGAACCCCTGTAACGTGGCACCCGTGAACGCGCCCTGCGAACAGGCGGACAGCGGCAAGGTCAGCCTGAAGCTCCCCGCCCTCAGCTGGAACGTGATCCGGCTGGAGAAGGCCGACTGATAACAAACGTCACAAAAAACAACGGCCGCGGCGCGCCCCCCAAGAACAGGGTCGCCGCGGCCGGTTTATTTGATATAGGCGTGAATGTGCGTCTGTATTACAAAACGCCAGGGCCGGAACAGGCGCGGGAGGGACGCCCGGGGGCTTATTCAGCCCCCGGACCCCCGAACCGGGGATCGCATCCCCGGACCCGCGATCTTTATGCGATCCTGCAGCCGCTCCCCGGCATACGGAACCTGCCGCTTATCCGGAACGATTTCGTTCGCAGAATCGTGGAAGTCCCGGATACCGACGGGAGCGTTTCTCTTTTTCCGCCGCGTACGCGGTATGCCGCTGAACGGGAAACCTCATCCCTTGTCACGGGGTGCCCGACGCCGGGATGGCGAGGTGCCCCGTGACCTGGCCGCTGACGCTGCCTTCTCCCCTATCGGGGAAGACGTCATCCGCACAGCGCAACAAGATAAAAATCCGTATTTGGGAACAATCCGTCCCCAATCAGGCGGAAACAGCCCATTGTCCGTATCCAAGCCCCATCGCCGGATCGGGGTGCAGGGGCAGCGCCACTGCCGTGGGGTCCGGGGCCGCGGAGGCCCCGGCAGCGTAATCCCGGCGAACGTCCCATACGAAACAGCGGCAAGGTCAGCCTGAAGCTCCCCGCCCTCAGCCGGGACGTGATCCGCCCGGAGAAGGCCGACTGACAAAAAGCCCTATAGCATGATTCAAGGCCGCGGCGGACTCCATTGCGGAGACTGCCGCGGCCTTTATTGCGCCGGACTTGACGGCGCCGCCGGCCTCACGGGTCCGGCAGCGCGGAAATATTACCTGTAGGATGACTTCAGGATGGCGTTGCGTTGTTCGATCATCGACAGAATGGAGGACGCGGATTTGAGGATCTCCTGTTCGTCCATGTCCGCTTTCAGGCCCGAAACGGCGGAATAAATCGTCATCTCAATCTCCTTGGCCTGCGGCACGGTTTTCGACGGGCTGGTGCGAAGCTTGTCAAACACCTGTTCGATCGCTTTATTGGCCTTCGCGCCGGAAGCTTTGCCCATCTGCGCCCGCGCCAGGTCCGCGCACGCCTGGATATAGTGTATTTCTTCCCTGCGGACCCGTTCCACGGATTCATCATGCCGGTTTGCCATCATCTGCGTCAGCGTGATTATAAAGTAAATGCTCAGCAGCAGGATTTGCGCGATAAACGCAAGCCACATGCCGAACGGCACGAACCGGTTGATCACAATCAGACCAACACCGATGAAAAGCTCCGTGAAAAAATACCTTGCGACCATCATGGCGACAGCCGCCCTGTTGTGGTATTGCTCCTTATTGTCGCCCACATACAGAATGCTGACCACAAGCATCAGATAGGCGATGTGAATGAAAGCATAACAGACCCAGTCCGTGGCGTTCCTGCGCAGCGGCAGCACAAAAAACAGCAGGTTGAACACCACCGGAAAAACCGCAGCCAGGATACCGGCCGTCTTTCTGTCAATGTTTTTCATAAAAACCTCCGGGCTTCGTCGGACGGTCCGTCACAGCCGCGACAGGACCTCCCTCTTTTTGTCATTATACTCCTGTTCGGAAATCAGTCCGGCATCCAGCAGCTTTTTCAGTTTGCCCAGGACAGCCAGGGGATCGTCCGCCGCCGGCGCGGGCTGCGCGGCAGGAGCAGGCGCGGGCGCTGAAGTGAAGCGGCCGGAAGGCTGCACATAAGGCTGCTGCAACGGCTGCTGGGTCATGGGCTGGAAAGCCTGCTGCGCGATGCTCGCAAAAGCGCTTCCCGCGCCGATGCCCATGCCCATGCCTGCGCCCATGGCCGCGCCGGAACCGGCGCCGCCGGGATTGGTCGCCACATGGTCCAGGATATTGACGGCCTGCTGCTGGGCCCATCTGTCGCCGAGAATATTCATGACGCCCTTGTCCGCCATGGCCTTCTCCACCCTGTCACGATATTCGTCGTCCATAATCGTGATGCTGGCGATCGAAAACTGGCACATCCTCAGGCCGTATTCCTGGAAGGCTTCGTTCAGCGCCGGCTGAATCATTTCGGAAAAACGTTCGATCTCCGATTCCAGCCCCAGCAGTTCCTCGGGCCAGTTCTTCAGCTGCGCGGTAAGGACGGAACGGATCTTCATCTGGAACTGGTTGGCAAAATAGTTTTCCACCAGCTCGTTCTGGTTCATGGAATTCGTGTTGCCGCCGACCAGCTTCGTAAGGAACAGGGCGGCGTCCACGATCTGGTATTTATAGGAGCCGTTCGCGCCCAGTTTGGTGTTTACCAGCAGCACGGGATCGCGGACGTTGAGCGGCGCCGGGGTGCCCCAGCGGATTTCCTGGCTCTGCGCGTCACGGACAAAGTAGACGAAGCAGTTATATCTCGAAATGCCGCCGGACAGCATGTTGCGCAGTCTGCTGATAAAGGGATAGTTCTGCGTCTGCAGCTTGTAGGTCCCGTTGGAGAACACCTGTACGATCTGGCCGCCGTCCACAAAAATGGCCTGCTCACCGGGATTGACGATCAGGGTGGAATTGGCGTTGAAATCCTCCTCAGGCTGTTTCCAGATCAGGACTCCGGGAGGTGCGCTGCTTTTGATCACGTCGACAAAATGTTTTTTCCCGCCCACATAGGCTGTTTCGTTGGGATTTCTAAATCCGAAAGGCATATGGATAACCTCCTTTATATATGTTCGGTATGAAAATCAAACCCCTGTCAGTGTAATCCATATATACAATTTCAGTCAAGTACCCGCACGGGTTTTTTTACACTTCCGGGACCGGCTTTTTTCCCTCCGGCCCGGGGGCCTCCCCGTCCCGGCCGGGGCGGGGCGGAGTCTCGCTTTCCCCCTTATCAAACACCGGCAGACTGATTTGCTTTATTTCCTCCCTCCTGTGACCGTCGTCGTCGATTATATACTTCCTGAGAGTGACCTCCTCGGTTTTCGGCACGGGAATATCGATTTCAATCTCCCGCTGTGTGACAGTCCCGTCATCATTGACGACGTCCCTGAGGATCACTGCCTTGCCGCGTTCGAAATCCGCTTTCAGAAGACGCTCAGCCATTTTCCTTACCTCCCATTTTTCGTGCCATCCCGTATTTCGATCATCCGTTTATATACATTGACGCAAATCGGTCTCGGGTTGGGATTGCACTTTGCTTCCGAGTATGCTTCCGCGACAAACTCGTTTACGTTTTTCCTGGCATACCCGCTCAGTTTGTCCGACGAACCGTCCAGGAAATCGCTGTACATTTTCCGGATCTTGTCGTCCTGGCTTATCCCGAGCATTCCGTCGATCCGATGTCCGAGCTCGTGCAGCATAACCGCCCTGGGCGTATCGCATTCCGCAGGATGGAATTGCTGCCTTACATCTTCCCGGACCGTATTTCTGAACAGGTTGTAATCCTTCGCGTACCTGTCGGCAATGCCTATTCCGCCGAATTCACCAGCTGCGGAGCCTTCCCCGTTCCACGACCAGGCATACGCGCGAATGCTTTCATTTTTCATGGCGTCAGCCCGTTTGTCGGCGTAATCCTTAGCAAGCTGTCCGGCCAGATTCTCGGGATAACCGGTCTTCTGCAGTAAATCGCGATAGTCATTTTCCCATCCGGCGCGCATCCCCTCGATCTGTTGATTGATCGTCCCGATATAGTTGATCTTAAGATCCGGGAATTCCGCTTTTGCTTCGCTTACCGCCATAGCGATATCACGGGCCAGCGGCGGACTCATTTCCGAGAAATCCGCGTTTTTTACACCGTTTCGCAGGCATTCGTTTTCCCATTGCCGATTGTCGTTCAGGTCTTTGTCGTCCCCGGCCTCCGTATTTACGGTATCGGCGGACGCGGACTCGGGAACCGCTTCCTTCGTCTCGTTCAGCGGGGCATAACCGCTTTCCCGGATTTTCTCCTCCGCCGTTTCGCCGGTATCGGCGGGCACGAAATCAGGTACCGGTTCCTTGGTCTCGTTCCGCAGGCCGAACATTCCGCGGCGTTCTTCGGTCTCCCCTGCCGCCGTGTCTCCGGTGTCGGCGGATTCCTCCCGGTTGACGCCATACATCCAGGAGCGGCGTTCCTGGGTCTCTCTCAGCCTGTCGAACATCTCATCATGGGTGAAAGTCTCCTTTTCGGATGAGGGGCGGCAGCAGTCAAGCATCAGCCTTGAAGGCTTCAGATTGTCTGTCCGGCAGAATGTTACGCTGCCCGGCTGGACGTTATTGAAATAATCGCTGCAATCCATGTTGCCGTTCTGGGGATCGATGTAACGGATACTTCCGTTCCGCATTTCCGCCACAAAAGTATGTCCGTCCTTTGTGCCGTCCCATCCCACGCAGATCTGTGCTCTGGCCCCTTCGCCCCATCCCTCCATGCATTTCTCAATGTCATCCATTCCATTGCCGGAGGTAGTATGGATATCGGGATTCTCCCAGACATCATAAGGATGATAAGCCAAATAATCGTCGTCATCCAGACACGGCATCGCGGTCACGTCATAGCCTCGCTGGCGCATTTCGTAGGCCGGCACACACCTCTGGCAGTTGTTTTCATACTCCTCGCCCAGGTCATAGTTGGGGTTGACCATATCCAGGGATTCCTGCCGGGTGGTATCCGGGGGGATTTCAGGCCATTGCCCAAGATTGTCCCTGGTCAGCGGCGGCAATTCATAATCAGGAAAAGCCTGACGCTGAAGATCGCGCCACTGCGGATCCTGACTGTACTTATCAAAATCATACTCCGTATAGTTATGATCGGCCATGTAATCGCCCAGCTGCCGGAACGCATTGTCACTCGTTAACGGAGGCAGCTTGTAGTCGGGATACTGTTCCGACACAAGCCTCCGCCACTCCGGATCCTGGGAATAGGTGCTGAAGTCTTCCCGTCCGTAGTTGTGCCTGTTCATATAATCCGCAAGATTCCGGTAGGATTCCGACTGCATGTCGTTGACATAACCGCTTCCGTTCCCGTACGGATCATGCACCGACGCTCCGCTGTGGGCGGCAGCGCTGCCGGAACCTTCCTCGTCCGGCTCCGCCTGACTGCCCGGCGTCACTGCGGCCTGCCGCAGCTCGGGAGACCCGGCTTCGGTTTCGTTTTGTTCGGAGTTCAGTCCGTCCATCGCGGCCTGCGTTTCCCTGGCCTCCTCATCCGGAATAAGCCGGTCATCCTGCACGGCGTCATTACCCGCCTCGGGCATGGGCTGCGGCTGATCCGCTGTCTCCGTATCGGGTACCCGGGAAGACTCGCTGTTCATCTCACTGAACGGGGATTCCGTTCTGTCTTTCATTGCCGCGGTATCGGAGTTTCCGTCGGAACTGTCAGTATTGTCAATATCTTCGGCATTTTCCGCCTGCCTTTGCATTTCCTGCATCAGCGTGGAATAATCCGGCAGTTCTTCGGGAACCTCGGGCTGCTCTTCGGGAGTCTCGGGCTGTTCGTCAGATGCCTCGGGCTGCTCCTCGGGAACCTCGGGCTGTTCGTCAGATGCCTCGGGCTGTTCTTCGGGAGTCTCGGGCTGTTCGTCAGATGCCTCGGGCTGCTCCTCGGGAGTCTCGGACTGCTCTTCGGGAGCTTCGGGCTGCTCTTCGGGGGCCTCGGGCTGCTCCTCGGGAACCTCGGGCTGCTCGTCAGGGGCCTCAGGCTGCTCCTCGGGAATGTCTACGGATACATCCTCATCTTCCGGAACGTCTTCAGGAACGTCCTCGGGTACATCCTCAGGTACGTCCTCGGGTACGTCCTCAGGTACGTCCTCGGGTACGTCCTCAGGTACGTCCTCGGGTACATCCTCCGGAACATCCTCGGGTACGTCCTCAGGTACGTCCTCAGGTACGTCCTCAGGTACGTCCTCGGGTACATCCTCAGGTACGTCCTCGGGGATGTCATCCATCGGTTCCTCAGGAACGCTGTCGTCTGCTTCCGGAGTATCATCGACGATATCATCGGTGGAAAAATCATCATATTCGTCCATTATTACAGCCCGGCCTTTCTCGCATCCGTTTTTCAAACCATCCGCAAATGTCAAATAGTAACCGTTCAGTCGTGTGCGAAGGAGAACGAACGTATGGCAACAGTGGGGAGGTATCGGAGGGATCTCCCTCCGATTATGATCCGCTTCAGCGGCATGTAACGGCCTATCGGGTACACGGTCCCGATGCCGCTCCGGCGAGGAGT
>CADANQ010000055.1:15559-36977 GCA_902789365.1 uncultured Eubacteriales bacterium | reverse complement strand
CGGCTTTTCCCTCGCTTTTTCTTCTCTCCTGTACGACTAACTTCCAGTTCTCTTTTCCTCCCTTACACTCTGGAAGTTACTTTTGCACTTCACGTTTATTATTTCCGCGCCTGAAAGCCTGCACCGGAAAAATCCGCGGATCAGGCTCAGTCCCCGGCGAAAAGCATTTTTTCAATCTGCGACAGCAGTTCCTCCCTGCCCGTTTCATCCTCCGCCGAAAAAACAACGGTCTGCCACGGCTGCACCTGCAGGGTACGCAGGATCGGCGCCAGGTATTTCTGCCTGGACCCGCGGCTGACCTTATCGGCCTTGCTGACGGCCACGACGAAGGGGATGCCGCACTGCCTGAGAAAGACGTTCATCCGGATATCGTCCTTCGTGGGCTCGTGCCGGATATCCACCACATGGACGACGCCCTTCAGGCTTTCGCAGTCGGCGAAATACTTATCCATCATGACGCCCCAGCGGGCGATTTCCTGTTTGTCCGCCTTCGCGAAGCCGTACCCCGGCAGATCCACCAGAAAAAACGGGTCTTTCCCCTCATTGATCGCAAAAATATTGATCAGGCGCGTCTTTCCGGGAGAAGCTCCCACTTTGGCCAGCTTTGACCGCCTGCACAGGCAGTTGATCAGGCTGCTTTTCCCCACATTGCTGCGCCCGCACATGGCGATCTGTCCGAACCCCTCCGGAGGAGCGCTGTAGTCGGACATGGACGTAACAAAACGCGACGACTTGATTTCCATTCCTTCACCCGGCCTTTTCACTCATCGTCTTCGCCGCACAACACAACCTTCAGAACGTCCTCCACGCAGTCCGCATAACGGATATCGAAGGATGAACGCACGTGCTCCGGGATCTCCTCCAGGTCCTTGCGGTTTTCCCTGGGAAGCAGAATCACCCTGATGCCGGCGCGGTAGGCCGCCAGCAGTTTTTCCTTGACGCCGCCGATGGGCAGCACCCGTCCCCGGAGGGTAACCTCTCCGGTCATGGCGGCGTCCTGCCTGCATTTTCTGCCGCCCAGGGCGCTCATCATGGCCGTCACCATGGTCACGCCCGCGGAAGGGCCGTCCTTTGGCACCGCTCCCTCGGGCACGTGGATATGGATATCCGTGTCCTTGTAAAACCCGTCCCTGACGCCCCATGCCGCGCCGTGGGCCCTGACATAGCTCAGGGCCGCCCTGGCGCTTTCCTTCATCACGTCGCCCAGCTGGCCCGTCAGGATCAGCTGGCCGGTACCGGGCATACCCAGACATTCCACCGTCAGGGTCTCGCCCCCGACGGCCGTATAGGCCAGGCCGTTGACCACCCCGCAAAGGGGTTCCTTCTCCGGCATTTCCCTCAGGTATCGGGGAGCGCCCAGGTATTTTTCAAGCCTGCCGGCGCTGACCGAGACCGATTCCGTGCCTTCGTCGGTCATTTCGACCACCGCCTTGCGCATCACGCGGCCGATGGTCCTCTCCAGCTGACGGACGCCGGCTTCCCGGGTCCAGTTTTCGATCAGACGCCTGAGCACCGCGTCGCCGATGCGTACCTCGCCCGGCTTCAGCCCGTATTCCCTGCGCTGCTTGGGCACAAGATGGCGTTTGGCAATCTGCAGCTTTTCCTCCTCGGTATAGCTGGGAACCTCAATAATCTCCATCCTGTCCCTCAGGGGACCGGGGATGGTGTCCACGGTATTCGCGGTGGTGACGAACATCACTCTGGAAAGATCGAAGGCGATCTCCAGGTAATGATCCCGGAAGCGGTCGTTCTGCTCGCCGTCGAGCACCTCCAGCATGGCGGAGGCCGGGTCCCCCCTGAAATCGGAGGTCATTTTGTCAATCTCGTCAAAGAGGAACAGGGGATTCATGGAACCGGCTTGTTTCATCCCGGTAATGATCCTTCCGGGCATCGCGCCGACATAGGTCTTCCGGTGGCCTCTGATTTCCGCTTCATCCCTGACGCCGCCCAGGGACATGCGCACGTACTTCCTGCCCATCGCCCGGGCGATGGCCTTGACGATGGAGGTCTTGCCTACGCCGGGAGGCCCGACGAAGCAAAGGATCGGCCCTTTGACCGCTTCGCCCGGGGCGCCCTTTTCCTTTTTTGCCCGGGCGGCCAGGAATTCGACAACCCGCTCCTTCACCTGCTCCATGGCGTAATGGTCCTCGTTCAGCACTTCCCTGGCGTGCTTCAGGTCCATGTTGTCCTTCGTTTCCACGCCCCAGGGAAGGTCCAGCACCGTTTCGGCCCAGGTTCTGGAGACGGCGATCTCCGGCATGCCCGGGGCCATCCTGGCGATGCGGTCCAGTTCTTTCCTGACTTTTTCCGCGGCTTCCCCGCTGAGGGGGGTTTTCTCCAGGCGCTCTCTCAGGTCGTCCACGTTGCCCGCGTCCTTGTCGCCCAGCTCCTCCTGGATCGCCTTAATCTGCTCCCGCAGGTAATAATCCTTCTGGTTTTTGTCCACCTGTTCCCTCAGGCGTTCCTGGATCTTCCTTTCAATGGCGGCCAGTTCGTTTTCACGGGTCAGGACGGCGCACAGCTTTTCCAGGCGCTGCGCCGGTTCCAGCGCGTCAAGGACGGCCTGCCGGTCCTCCATGCGCGTAAGCACATTGGCGCTGATGACGTCGGCCATCGCGCCCGGCTCCTTCATTTCTTCCACGGACCGGAGCGTCTCCGGGGGCACCCGCATGCTGACGGCGGCGTAAGCGCCCAGGGTATCCATCGTCAGGCGCACCAGGGCCTCCATGGCGGGGTCCCCCCGGTCGGCGCTGTCCTCCTCCGCCTCGGTCACCTCGGCCCGGACATAAGCGGCCTGGCGCACCATCCTTTTCAGGACGGCGCGCTTTTCTCCCTCGGCCAGGATCCTCAGATTGTCTCCCGGCAGATTGACCACCTGCTTGATCCGGGCGATCACACCCACCGTAAACAGGTCCTTTCTGGCGGGCGTTTCATCCTCGGCGTTCCTCTGGGTTACCAGAAAGACCCGCTGGTCGTCGGACATGGCCTTTTCAAGCGCGGCCACCGACTGGGGACGGTTCACGTCAAAATGAATCACCATATAGGGAAACACGGTGAGCCCCCGGAGGGGGATCATCGGATAACTTTTATTTCTGCTTTCTTTTTTGGGCATGCTGCCTCCTGTGCGTCATGCGGGTCGTATTGCCTTTTCACCCTCTGTTCGCCTTGATCGCGTCAAATCTCGCCGGCCGGGGAGCGCTTCTCAAAAAAGGCCGCTTTCCGGCTTTTCGGGAAGCAGCCACGGGATTGTTTATTACACAGCGCCCAGGGTCTCGTCATTGGCGGCGGCAGAGATTGTTTTGCTTTCCTTCCCCGGCGCGGTCTTTTTTCCCGCTTTCCGGCTCTCCTTCGGTGCCCGGACCAGAACGGGCCTGTCGCCGTCCCTGATCACCGCTCCGGTCACCAGGCACTTTTCGACGTCCGCGGAGCCCGGAATCTCGAACATGGTGTCAAGAAGCGCCTTTTCGATGATTGCTCTCAGGCCGCGGGCGCCGGTTTTCCGCTCCATTGCCCGGGCGGCGATGGCCTTGAGGGATTCCTCGTCAAACTCCAGGCTGACGCCGTCCATTTCAAACAAACGCTGATACTGCTTTACCAGGGCGTTTCTCGGTTCGGTCAGGATCCGGATCAGGGCCGCCTCGTCAAGGGCGTCCAGAGTTACCGTCACCGGAAGGCGTCCGACGAATTCGGGGATCAGGCCGAATTTGATCAGGTCCTCGGGGCGCATCAGCCTAAGGATGTCGCCCTCGTTCCTGTCTTTGGCGCTTGTGGGATCCGATCCGAAGCCCATCATCTTTTTACCCTCGCGCCGGCCGATGATTCCGGTCAGGCCGTCGAAGGCGCCGCCGCAGATAAACAGGATGTTGGTGGTGTCGATCTGCATGCATTCCTGCTGGGGATGCTTTCTGCCGCCCTGGGGCGGAACATTGGCGACAGTTCCTTCCAGGATCTTCAAAAGCGCCTGCTGCACGCCTTCGCCGCTGACGTCGCGGGTAATGGAAACGTTTTCGCTTTTCTTTGCGATCTTGTCGATCTCGTCGATATAGACGATGCCCCTCTGAGCCGCCTTGATATCGCCTCCCGCCGCCTGGATCAGGCGCAGGAGGATGTTTTCGACGTCGTCGCCCACATATCCGGCTTCGGTCAGGCTGGTGGCATCTGCGACGGCGAAGGGCACGTCAAGAATCCGCGCAAGGGACTGGGCAAGATAGGTCTTGCCGCAGCCGGTGGGGCCCACCATCAGGATATTGGATTTCTGCAGCTCCACGTCGTCTTTTCCGGCCGGGGCGCCGATGCGCTTGTAGTGGTTGTACACCGCCACGCAAAGGGTCTTTTTCGCTTCCTCCTGCCCGATGACGTACTCGTCGAGAATCGCCTTCATTTTGGAAGGGCTCGGCAGGGCCTTGGATTTCAGCGAATGCCCGCCCGCGGGCATCGCCATATCCTCGGACATGATTTCCTGGCACAGGGCGACGCATTCGTCGCAGATATAGACGTCCGGACCGACGATCAGCCTTTTGACCTGGGACTGGCTCTTTCCGCAGAAAGAGCAGCGCGGACGCCGCGTGGAAAAATCATCCTTACTGGGCATACTTACCTCGTATTTGTTTCGTTTTTATCCGGTCTCAGCCGCGCCGGCCCTTGGGCCTGGGCTGATAGATCTCGTCGATGATGCCGTACTCCAGGGCTTCCTGGGCAAACATGAAATGATCGCGCTCCACATCCGCGGCGACCTTCTCCAGCGGCTGGCCGGTCATCTCGCTCATCATGCGGGTCATTTTCTGCTTGATCTTCAAAAGCCATTCGGCCTGGATTGTCACGTCCGTGGACTGCCCGGAGGCGCCGCCCGAAGGCTGATGGATCATGATTTCGCTGTTGGGCAGCGCCAGGCGCTTTCCCTTTTCGCCGGCCATCAGCAAAAACGCGCCCATGGAGGCCGCCATGCCGAGGCATACCGTCCGGACAGGGCATTTGACGTAGTTCATGGTATCATAAATCGCCATGCCCGCCGTCACGGAACCGCCGGGTGAATTGATGTACAGGTTGATATCCGCGTCGGGATTGTCCGTCTCCAGGAACAAAAGCTGCGCCACGACGGAATTGGCCACCTGGTCGTTGATCTCGCTGCCGAGGAAAACCACCCGGTCCTTGAGAAGTCTGGAATAAATATCGCTGGCCCGCTCTCCGTGAGCGGTCTGTTCGATAACATAGGGTATAAGGGACACGTTTTTTCTCCTTTCCTGTCATGAAAGCGGCGTTTTTCCAAACGCGGCTTGACGCAGCGCGCGGAGGACGGCCGCCTGATAAATCTCCCGCGGCATACGTATGCCGCGGGAGAAGCATGACATCCGATCAGTTGTTTTCGCTGCCTTCGCCTTCTTCGGACTTGTCGGCCGCGTCCTCCGACGCTTCCACGGCTTCCGCCGCCTGCCGGACGGCGTTCACGGCGTCATCGGCGCTCACCCTTTCGGATTCGTTCTTCTCTTCCACCGACGCGCTGGACCTGATCAGGTCCACGGTCTTGCGGATCACGGCGTTCCCGCGCAGGTATTCCACCTGGCGATCGTTCAGGGACTTTTTGAATTCTTCAAATTCGCGGCCTTCCCTTTCGGCCTCTTCCCTGATGGCTTTGTCCGTATCCTCGTCGGACACCTGGATGTTTTCAGCCTTGCCGATGGCTTCCAGGACCAGCTGGGTCTTTACGCGGTTGTGAGCCTCGCTGCGGTAATTCTCGCGCAGCTGCTCCTCGGTCTGGCCGGTGTAGCGCAGGAAGTCCTCCATGCGCATTCCCTGGTAGGCCATGCGCATCCGCATCTCGCGCATAATGGTGTCCAGTTCGCTTTCGATCATGGCCTCGGGGATATCGCAGTCACTGGCGTCCACGGCGCTCTGCAGAAGGGCGTTTTCCATTTCGGTATCCGAGTTCCTGTCGGCCCTCTCCTGAAGCTGGCGGCGGATGTCCTCCCTGTATTCGGCAAAGGTGGCAAATTCGGAAACATCGGCGGCGAATTCGTCGTCCAGCTCGGGCTTGACCTTGGTCTGGATGGAATTGACCTTCACATGGAAGACCGCTTCCTTGCCCGCCAGTTCCTCGGACTGGTAGTTTTCGGGGAAGGTGACCTTCAGGTCCTTTTCCTCGCCGATGTTCATACCCACCATCTGCTCCTCGAAGCCGGGGATGAAGGTGCCGCTGCCGATTTCCAGGGTCTGGCCCTGGGCGGTGCCGCCGGCGAAGGCCGTGCCGTCAAGGGTGCCGGCGTAGTCCAGGTTGACCACGTCGCCGTTTTCAAGGGCACGGTCGGTCACATCCTCGGTGGTGGTCGCCTTGTCCACATCCTGAGAAATCCGGGCGTCGATCTCCTCGTCGGTGACCGTATGAACATATTTGACGGCCTTCAGGCCCTTGTATTCGCCCAGCTCGATATCGGGGCTGACAAACACCTTGACGCTGAACTTCAGTTCCTTGCCGGAGCCGATCTGCGAAATATCGTCCAGGGCGGGACGGTCCACCGTCTTCAGTCCTTCCGCGTCCACCGCCTCGGTGTACACGTCAGGGAAAAGCACGTCCAGCGCTTCCTCATGGAAAACCGATTCTCCGTACATATTTTCGATCAGCTTCCTGGGCGCCCTGCCCTTGCGGAAGCCGGGGATATTGATGCGGCCCCTCATTTTGAGGTACGCCTTCTGCATCGCTTCTTCGAATTTGTCGGCCGCGACTTCAAAATTGATCTTCACCTGATTGCCGGAAATTTTCTCTACGCTATAAGCCATGGATAACCCTCCGTATCGAGCCAAAGTTCGGCTTCTTTGTGCCCCTTATCATCAAAGAGCACTGAAAGACATATTACCATATTATTTATTCCTTTGCAATCTTTTTCCCATGTCATTTCGCCGAAAAAAAGTAAAAAAGACCGTCGTTTTCCCGGAAAAACAGCAAAAAAAGCCTTGCTCCTTCCCCGGAAACTGTGATATAATAACCCTTGTGTCAACGGACGGTCCGCTGCATGTGCCAAATTGCCATGCATGAACGTCTATGAGGAAGGAGGACACCACCATGAGCGAAATCATCCGCTCCATCGAGCAGGCGCAGCTCCGTTCCGATCTGCCTTCTTTCAATGTCGGCGATACTGTCCGCGTACAGGTCAAGGTCGTTGAAGGCAGCCGCGAGCGCCTCCAGGCGTTCGAGGGCACCGTGATCGCAAAGCGCAACGGTTCCAGCCGCGAGACGTTCACCGTCCGCCGTGTTTCTTACGGCATCGGCGTGGAACGCACATTCCCGCTTCACTCCCCCAGGGTCGACTCCGTTCAGGTCATCCGCAGGGGCAAGGTCCGCAGGGCCAAGCTCTACTACCTGAGGGAACGCCAGGGCAAGGCCGCCAAAATCAAGGAACTCGGCCGCCGCTGACAGGCAGGCAAAAGCCGCAGGGAAAAAGCCGGCGCGACAAAATCGTCGCGCCGGTTTTAATTTTCCCGCTTCCTTACATTCCGGCCTGAACCGCGGTAAGGGCGGCGGTGTTCACGATGTCCTCCGCGCTGCAGCCGCGGGACAGGTCGTTGCAGGGCTTTGCCAGCCCCTGGAGCACGGCGAAGCACTCCGCGCCGCCGATGCGCTGCACCAGCTTATAGCCGATGTTGCCGGACTGCAGGTCCGGGAAGATCAGCACGTTGGCGCGTCCCGCCACCTCGCTGCCGGGGGCCTTCAGCCTGCCGACCTCAGGCACCAGGGCGGCGTCCAGCTGCATCTCGCCGTCCAGTTTCAAATCCGGCGCCATTTCGCGCGCGATCTGCGCGGCCCGGCGCACCTTGTCGGCCAGGGGATGCTTCGCGCTTCCTTTTGTGGAAAAGGAAAGCATCGCCACGCGGGGTTCCATTCCGCACAGCGTGCGGGCGGTATCGGCGGAGCAAACGGCGATCTGCGCCAGCTCCTCGGCAGTCGGGCAGGGCACCACCACGCAGTCGGCAAACACCATAAGCCCGTCCTGCCCAAGGTCGCGCCTTTGGCAGTTCACAAGGAAGCTGGACGAAACGATGCTGACGCCCGGTTTGGTTTTGATGATCTGCAGCGCGGGCCGCAGCATGTCCCCCGTGGTATGGACCGCCCCGGAAACCAGGCCGTCCGCTTCTCCCTGCCTGACCATCAGCATGCCGAAGTACATGGGATCGGAGGATAGGGCTTCGGCCTCCTCCGGCGTCATTCCCTTTGCCCTGCGCAGTTCATACAGCGTCCCGGCGTACCCGCTTCTCATCGGGCTGCGCTCAGGGTCCAGCAGGGCTATGCCGCTTATATCCGTCCCGGTCTTTTCCGCGGCGGCCCGGATCATATCCTCCCTGCCCAGCAGCACCGGCTCCGCCAGCCCTTCGTCCCTCAGCTTCGCGGCGGCCCGGACGGTGCGCGCTTCGTCGCCTTCCGGCAGCACGATGCGTTTTTTGTTCATCCTGGCCTTTTCCCAAACCCGTTCGATCACGCCCATGGCTTTTCCTCCGTTCAATCAGAAAGTCACGCCCTCAAAGCCCTGCCATACGTTTTTCCCGGTATAGGTCAGCGCCTTCGCCCGGCCGCGGAGCACCTTCAAAACCGACAGGGCCAGCGCCTCCTGTTCCATTTCCCCGGGATAGACGCGGACCGGCGCGATCCATCCGCAGCGCTCGCGGACGCCCGCGGCGATATCGTCAAACCGCATCAGACCTCCGGTAAGCAGGATGGCGTCCACCCTGCCGCACAAAACGGCGCTCATTTCGCCGATGTATTTGCATATCTGGTAGATCATCGTATTCCAGACCAGCGAAGCCTTCCTGTCCCCCGCCTCGACCAGGGCGTGGACCGTATCGGAATTGGAGGTACCGAACAGGCTGACGAACCCGCCGGACCTGGTGCACATCAGCCGCACATCCTCCGCGGAATGCCGTTCGATGTAATCCAGCAGCGCGGGCAGGGGCACATAACCGATGCGGGTGGGGGAAAACGGTCCCTCCCCGTCGGCGCCCATGCTTCCGTCCACCATGCGGCCCCTGTCGTGGGCGCTGACGGTGATGCCGCCGTCGATATGCGCCACGATAAACCTGCAGTCCTCATAGCGCCTGCCCATGGCCTCCGCATCGAATTCCGCCACGGCCTTCTGGTTCAGCACATGGGAATGGGATACGCGGTATACGCCGCGGATGCCCGTAAGCCTGGCGTAATCGCAGAACTCGTCCACATTGGTCGGGTTCAGGGTATACGCTTTTTTACCGTAGGCCCGGGCAAATTTCCACGCAAGCATCACGCCGAGCTTCGCGGGATGCTCGCTGCCGCCCACCGCCTTTTCGGTGTCTTCGTACAGTTTCGCGTCGATCTCCGTCACGCCGCCGGGCTGGGTGCACGCGCTGCCGCCGCGGCCCACGAACACGTCGATTCCCGCGGGGTCGGCCCCTTTCTCCCTCAGGATGTCCAGGATAACCCCGTAACGGAACGGCACCTGGTCGTTCACATGGGGATACCGGAGCAAAACCGGGGCGTCGTGAAAAACGCTCTTTTCAAACAGCTCGGTCTCGTTCTCAAACAGGCTGATCTTTGTGGAGGTCGAGCCCGGATTGATGATCAGCAGGGTGTACTTTTTTTCCATATCCGTTCCTTACCGGCCGAACGCCGGATATCCTCCGGCTTTAAGCCGACAGTATTTTACTACCTTCCGCCCCCGCTTTCAATACGGCCGGGCCGGGCGGAGAGCCAGCCGAAAACAAAAAACAATTCCGGTACAGCGTTTTATCCATGATTGGGCTTTTTCCTCAAAATACGGAATCCTTTCCGCCGTCGGACAGCCTGAAAAAGCTTGCCTCGCGCCATGCTTCCGTTGTATAATGGAGCCATCAAAGGACACTTCCATACCAACTACACAGGAGGCAGCATTATGGAAAAAATCAAGGAAATGCTCGCAAGCGCCGGCGGCAGCATCGTGCTGGCGATCATCGTCTCGCTCGTCGGATTCTTCCTGATCAAGTACGTCATGAAGTTCCTTCGCAAGCTCAAGGGCTTCGAGAAGCTGGACCAGACCGTGACCCGGTTTATCCTGAACCTTATCAAGTGGCTGTTGTACGTCATTCTGATCATCGCGGTAATCGGCATTCTGGGCGTACCGATGGCCCAGGTAATCGCGCTTCTGGCCTCCGCCGGCGTGGCTGTCGGCCTGGCCCTGCAGGGAGCGCTGAGCAACCTGGCCGGCGGCATCCTGCTGATGATCCTCCGTCCCTTCAACGTGGGCGATTATGTGGACGCGGCGGGGGCCAGCGGCGTTGTGCATTCCATCAACCTCTTCTATACCGTCATCATCACCATCGACAACAAGCGCATCACCGTCCCAAACGGCAGCCTGATGAATTCCAACGTTGTGGACTACACCGCCGAGCCCGTGCGCCGGGTGGACCTGGTGTTCTCCTGCGCCAAATCGGAAAAGCCCTCGGAGATTCAGCAGTGCATCCTGGACGCGGTGGCCCAGAGCAAGTTCGCCCTGCAGGATCCGGCGCCCTTCGCCCACATCAGCGGCGGATCCAACGAAGCCATGGAATTCACCGTTCGCGTCTGGTGCAAAACGGAAAGCTATTGGGATCTGTACTTCGAGCTCAACCAGAGCATCGTGGAAGCCTTTGCCGCCAAGGGCGTCAAGGCGCCGGCGCTGCGCGTGGTGAACGAAAAAGCGTAAGCAAAACATTCCGGCGGTTTTCCGCCGCACTTCCCGCGCGGGTTTTCTGCCGCGCGGGTTTCTTTTTGCTTTTTTTGCATTTTTTTATTCTTTTCCGTCCCGTTGCCGGCTTCGAAATGACGGACGATTTGCTTATTTCGCTTCATATTCGGTTCCTGTCCGTGGGGGTTTTGATGTTTTTCTTGCATCAGCGCGGCCGTTATGGTATAATTATTTAAACAGATACGGGTTTTTGTTTCTTATTTTCATTTCCGGCCCCGGACAATCCTTACCAGGGGGGATAACGCATGCTGAAAGTTCATATATTCATCGTCGGCATGGCAGGAGCCGGCAAGTCCAGCCTCGGCCGCAAACTGGCCCAGAACATGAATCTCCGTTTTGTCGACACCGACCAGCGCGTATGCGAAATGCTCGGCATGTCCTCCGTAAACGCGATTTACGCCGCCCTGGGCGAAGACATCTTCCGCAACGCCGAAACCGGCGCGCTGATGGAGCTGGCCGGCGAGGATCCCTGCGTCGTTTCCACCGGCGGAGGCATCTGCAACGACAGCATCAATGTCACCATCATGAAAAACCACGGCGTCATCGTTCATATCGACCGTCCCCTCGACCAGATTCTCTCGGACATCCGGACCGACCGCAGACCCACCCTGCAGGGCGGAAGCCACGAGGACATTATCGACGAATACAACCGGCAGATCGGTTTTTACAAGGCCGCCGCCGACTACCGCCTGGACAATTCCAAAGGCTTTGCCATCGGGCTTAAAAATCTGACCGAAATCGCGGAAATCATCTCGCAGGATTGGGGAGGGGGCGCCTCTCCCTCCGCCTGAAGCGCCGTTTCCCGCCGCCATGGGGCGGTTTTTTTATTTTATCGGTCTGCAATCCGCGCCGCCGCGCTCCATGGCATATCAAAACCTCGTTCACCGTCAGCGCTTTCGTTGACTTTTTCCTGCCGCCGTCGTAAAATAAACGCGTTACGGGAAAGCCTGAGAAACAGCCGTCTTCCCGCTTTTTTTCTATCCGGCGGGCGTCAGGCCGTTTCTGTCGTTCGGAGGGCTGAAATGGTTTTTGTGTTCATCGGTCTGTTCATATGTTTCTGCGGCCGTTTTTCGGCTGAGGCCGTCCTGTTTTCCCTGCCGGTTTCGGCGGGTCTGTTTGCGTTCTGCTGCCGTTTTCTCGGTTATTCCCTCAAACGGGAGCTGCGCTTCCTCAGAATGTTTCCTTTGGCCGCGGCCTATTTCGCCTTCCTTCTGGGCGAGATTGTCCGGGCCAATTTTCGCCTGCTGCGCTTCATCTACAGCCAGAAATACGTCCCCGAGCCCTGCATCGTCACCTTTTCCACCGGCCTGCGTTCCCCCATTCTCCGCACCATTCTGGCCGATTCCATCACTCTCACCCCCGGCACCATCACCCTGAAGGCGGAAGGGAACGTCCTTAAGGTCCACTGCCTGGATAAAAGCATGGCCGAAGGGCTGGAAGATTCCCTTTTCGAACAGCGGCTCAAACGCTTTGAAGAACCTCTTCCCGATCCCGCCGGCGGCTCCGAGCCGTAATGTTTCTTCCTGAAATGTTTTCGATTCTGATCTCATGAGGTAAAAGAATGATCTCGGAAGCGTACCGCATTTTGTATCTTTCGTTGCTGATCACCCTGGCGTGCCTGATCCTCCTTTGCCTTTACCGGGCGGTCCGGGGGCCCAGAACGGCGGACCGCATCGTGGCCGTCAATATGATCTCCACCATGACCATCGTCATCATCGCCGTGCTCTGCCTGATGCTTAACGAGGGCTACCTGATGGACGTGGCGCTGATCTACGCGATGATCTCCTTCCTGGCCGTGGTGATTCTCACCCGGGTCTATATGGGAAAGGCCGAAAACGCCGAAAAGGAAAAGGAGGCTGACGACGATGCATGAATGGATCCGTTTTTCCCTGACGGCCCTGCTGCTTTTGTCCTCGGCGGTCATCTTCATCAGCGAGATCCTCGGGGTAGGCCGCTTCCGGTACGTCCTCAACCGCATGCACGCCGCCGCCATGGGCGACACCCTGGGCCTTCTTTTCGCCGCCGCGGGCCTGTGCGTCAGCGCGCCGGAGATTAACGTCGCGTGCAAGCTGATCGTGCTGATCATCTTCATGTGGATGGCCTCGCCGGTATCCAGCCACCTGATCGCCCTTTCCGAGGCCGAATCCAACCCGGACATCCACAAAGAAGCGGAGGAAATAAACAAGTGAGTCTTTTTGCCTGTCTGCTCCTGGGGTTCCTGATCATCTGCGCCGTTTCGGTATCGGTGACGCGCAGCCTTTTGAGCGCCGTCATCATCCTGATGAGCTACAGCGTGGTCATGAGCGTTTTATGGATTCTGCTGGAAGCCCCGGACCTGGCGGTGACCGAGGCGGCGGTCGGCGCCGGCGTCACCGGCATTCTGTTTTTCCTGACCCTCCGGCGCATCGCCCTGATCGACCGCGAAAGCAAATCAAAGGAGGCCGGGGATGGGCAGGATATCTGAAAATTACGATTCCTCATGGCAAAAAAAATTCTCCGACTGGATGAAAAACGGCTGGGACGGCCTGGATGAGAACATGGCCCGGGAGGACACCGCACCGAATGAGGAATCGCAGGAGGAGCAAACGGACCTTTTCACCCTGAAGGTCCGGGAGGACCGGGAAAGACAGCGGGACGTGTATTCCCGCCTGCACCAGTGGTCCGTCACCACCGGCGCCCGCAGGATTCGCGCGATTTATGTGATTCTCTCCCTTTTCACCTGCGCCGCCATCATCTTTTTCCTGCTGCAGGCGGTGGACGGCCTGCCCCTGCTGGGCGCGGCCGATTCCCCCGTCAACAACGAGGTCTCCCGCCGCTACATCGAACAGGGGATCGAGGAAACCGGCGCCGTCAATTTCGTTTCGGGCATGATCCTGGATTACCGCGCCTTCGACACCCTGGGCGAATCCACGGTGCTCTTCATCGCCGCCTGCACCGTCATGATCCTCTTAAGGACCGACGTCGGCGCGAACGGGCGTCCCGAGAAGGGCTCCTGGATTATATCCCCGGACCAAAGCGACGGCAAGCCGGACCCCATCCTGAAGCACGCCGCCATGTTCCTGATCCCCGTTATCCTGCTTTTCGGCGTTTCCATGGTGCTGAACGGCCACCTGTCCCCGGGCGGCGGTTTTTCCGGCGGCGCCATCCTCGGGGCCGGGCTGATGCTGTTCCTGAACGCCTTCGGCCGGGATAAGGCCGTGCGGTTCATCAATTACCGCGTTTTCATCACCGTCATCTTCACCGCCCTGACCTTTTATGCCGGGGCCAAATCCTTTGTTTTTTATACCGGGGCCAACGATATCCCCTTCCGCGTTCCCCTGGGGACGCCCGGCAGCATCCTGTCGGCCGGGCTCATCCTGCCGCTGGACATCTGCGTGGGCATGATCGTATCCTGCACCATGTACGGGTTCTACAATCTGTTTCGCAAGGGAGGGTTCTGACATGGCTTCAATCTTTCGCGGCCACCTGTATGAAGCCGCCGCGATGATCCTCTTCGCCGTCGGCCTCACCACCCTCCTTTTGCACCGGAACATGATCAAGAAAATCATCGGCATGAACATCATGGACACCTCGGTGTACCTCTTCCTGGCCTCCATGGGATACATCCGCGGCCGTTCCGCCCCGATCCTGGAGGACGGAGCCATTTCGGCCGAGAATTACGTCAACCCGATCCCCGCCGGCCTGGTCCTGACGGGCATCGTGGTTTCGGTCAGCGTCACGGCGCTGCTCCTGGCCCTCACCGTCCGCCTGTACAAGCGTTACCACACCCTGGACATCGACCAGATCGTTCTTCTGGCGCGGAAGGGGGACGGCTGATGGACCTGTTGCGCAACGCGCCCTTTGTATGCGTTCTCCTGCCCCTGATCGCCGGCATTTTCTGCGCGGTGCTCCCAAGGCGGGGGGCAAAGCTTTTGTGCTTTCTGACGGTCCTCGTCCTGACGGCGGCCAACGCTTTTTCGTTTCTCCGCTTCTTTTCCGGGGCCGGGCCCTTCACCTATCCCATGGGGCATTTTCCCGGCCCCTGGGGCAACGAGCTGCGCTCGGGCCTCCTTGAAAGCGCCATGGCGATGTGCCTGTGCGTCACCGCGTTCCTTTCCCTGTGGGCGGGCAGCAGCAAAGCCGGCGTCCATATCCCCCGGGGCAAGCAGGGCCTGTATTATTCGGTGGTCTGCCTTGCCGCGGCGTCGGTGAACGCCCTGATCTATACCAACGATCTTTTCACCGGCTACGTCTTTATCGAGATTTCAACCATCGCCGCCGGCGCTCTGATCCTCTCCCGCCAGGACGGGCTCTGCCTGTCCGGATGCGCCAGGTATCTGGTGATGAACCTTGTGGGCAGCGGCCTTTGCCTGATGGGCATCGCCATGCTTTACGGCCAGACGGGCCACCTGAACATCGACAGCCTGCGCCTGTCGCTCGCGCCCCTCGCGGAATCCAGTCCCCTGCCCGTTTCCGTCAGGACGGTCATCGTCCTTCTGACGGTGGGACTCGGCATCAAAAGCGGCCTTTTCCCTTTTCATTCCTGGATTCCGGACGCCTATTCCTATTCCACCCCCGCCTCCGGCGCGCTTTTGTCCTCCTTTATTTCCAAGGGATACATTTTCCTGCTGATCAAGGTCGTCGTACGGGTTTTCGGGCTTGATATGATCCGCGCGTCGGGGGTCTGCCCGGTGATATTTGCCTTCGGCGCCGCCGGCATCATCATGGGCTCCGTTTCCGCCACCCGGCAGACAGACATCCGCAGGATGGTGGCATTCTCCTCGGTGGCCCAGATCGGCTATATCTATATGGGCATCGGGATGTGCACGCGGGAAAGCCTGATCGCCGCCCTGTTCCACATGGCAGTCCATTCCTTCGCCAAATCCATGCTGTTCTCCTCCGCCGCCTCGCTGATCGCGTCCTCGGGGGACCGGGCCCAGATGGAATCCCTGGCGGGCTCCGGAAGGCGGAACGCGCCGGCCGGCGTCGCCTTTACGGCAGGCGCCATGAGCCTCACCGGCGTGCCGCTGCTGGGCGGCTTCCTGTCCAAGATTTATTTAAGCCAGGCGGCCATCGCCGTCGACACGTTCCACGCGGTGGCGGTGCTCCTCACCCTGGCCCTGTCCACTTTCCTGCAGACCGTTTATTTCCTGCACACGGTGGTCAACATCTACCGTCCCGCGGATAAAAACGTCCACGCCGAAAAGCAGAGCGTTCTTTCCGGCGCGGCCCTGTGCGTGATGACGCTGCTGAACATCCTGCTGGGCACCGCCTCGGTCCCCCTGTATCGGGCGCTCGCATCCGGTTTCATGCAGTTTTAAGCGATATAAGCCTCACCCATTTACCAAGGAGGAATGCCCCATGACCCTGCTCATGATCCTGACGGTCCTCTTCCCCGCGGCCTGCGCCCTGGTCCTCGGCTGCGCGCAGTCCCTCCAATCCAACTCCCGCGCGCTGCACCTTTTCACAGGCGGGGCGCTCCTCGTCCAGTGCGCCATCGCCGTTGCCTGCGCAGCCGGAGGGGACGCTTCCTTCACCTTCCTCACCATCGGCCAATCCCTCCCGCTGGTGCTGGCCGTGGACGGCCTGGCACGGTTTTTCGTCGTTTTCTTCACGGTCATGTGGACCGTGCCCGTCTTTTATTCCTTCTCCTATATGTCCCACGACGGGCACGAAAAGCGCTACCTTGTGTTTTACCTGCTCACCCTTTCCGCCCTGGAAGCCCTGGCCCTCAGCGGCACGGCCGTCACCATGTACCTGTTCTTTGAGGTCATGACTCTCCTGTCCGTCGCCCTGGTGCTGCACGAGATGACGAAGGAATCCATCGCGGCCGGCCTTAAATACCTGCTGTATTCCATCGCCGGGGCCACCATGGGTTTGCTTGGTATCTTTTTCCTGGTGCCGAACACCGCCTCCCCCACATTTGTCCCGGGCGGCAGCCTGAACGCGTCGCTTACCTGCCCGCCGGAAACCCTCCTCATCATCCTGTTCATCACCATCGTCGGCTTCGGCACCAAGGCGGGCCTTTTCCCGATGCACGCCTGGCTGCCCACCGCGCACCCCATCGCCCCGGCCCCGGCCTCCGCCGTCCTTTCCGGCGTTATCACCAAAGCCGGCGTTCTGTGTGTGCTTCGCCTCATCTTCTACACCTTCGGCGCGGACTTCATCCGCGGCACCTGGGTCCAGACCGCCCTGATCATCACGGCGCTTCTGACGGTGTTCATGGGCTCCATGATGGCCTTCAGGACGGACCTGTTCAAAAAGCGCCTGGCCTATTCCACAGTGTCCCAGGTCAGCTATGTGCTTCTCGGCATCTTCCTGCTGGAAGGCACGGCGCTGCAGGGGTCCCTCCTTCACGTCGTGTTCCATTCCGCCATCAAGACCTGCCTGTTCCTCTCCGCCGGCGCCGTCATCCACCAGACCGGCAAGACCCGCGTCAGCGAGCTTGAGGGCATCGGCAAGGAAATGCCTGTCACCCTCTGGTGCTTCACCCTTGTCTCCCTGGGCCTCATCGGCATCCCGCCCACGGGCGGCTTCATCAGCAAATGGAACCTGGCCCAGGGCGCCCTTGCCTCCGGCACCGGCTTCCTTGAGTGGCTCTCCCCGGCGGTGCTTCTGCTTTCTGCCCTGCTGACCGCGGGATATCTTTTGCCCGTCACCATCCACGGCTTTTTTCCCGGCAGGGATTATGATTACGCCTCCCTTACAAAAAAGGAATGCGGATATATGATGCTGGTCCCCATGATCCTGTGCGTCCTGTTCACATTCCTCGGGGGCATGTTTCCGGGGCCGCTGACCTCCTTCTTTTCCGGAATCACCGCGCCGCTTCTGTAGGCAGGCTTCCCCTGCCCCTTACCGGATCGGCATGACTCATTTCAGGAGGTACTATGCTGCTTTTATCGGCCGTGCTCTGCCCCATCGCGCTGGGCACCTGCCTGCCGCTTTTCCGCTTTAAGCGCCGCCTTCCCCGGGAGATTTATACCATCGCTGTCACCCTTATCACCGGGGCCATGGTGGTCAGGAACGCCTTTTTCACGCAGGGCGATATTTCGTTTTCCTTCCTGCGCCTGACGGAGAACGTGGCCTGCTCCTTCCGCCTGGACGGCCTCGGCCGGCTGTTCTGCTGCCTGGTGGCCTTCCTGTGGCCCCTGGCCTCCCTGTACGCCTTTGAATACATGGAGCACGAAAAAAGCCCCAACAGCTTTTTCTCCTGGTACCTGATGGCCTACGGCGTCACGCTGGGCATCGCCATGGCGGGCGACATCGTCACCATGTACATCTTTTACGAGCTCCTGACCCTGGTCACCCTCCCCCTGGTCATGCACGGCATGACCCCCGTCCGTACGGCCGCGGGCATCAAATATCTGTATTATTCCCTTTTCGGCGCGGCGCTGGCCTTCGCCGGGATCATGCTGGTCCTGGCCCGGGGTTCCTCCGCCGCCTTCACCCCCGGCGGCGTGCTGGCCGGCCTTTCCCGCGGCGACGTGCCTCTCCTCCGGTTCGGCTATATCCTGGTCTTCCTGGGCCTGGGAGTCAAAGCCGCCGTCTTCCCCCTGCACGCCTGGCTGCCGGCGGCCTCCGTCGCCCCCACCCCGGTCACCAGCCTCCTGCACGCGGTGGCCGTCGTCAAGGCAGGCGTCTTTGCCGTCATCCGGGTCACCTTCTATTCCTTCGGCGCTGATCTGATACGCGGCAGCGCCGCCCAGTGGATCCCCTTCGGGCTGGCGGCCTTCACCATCGTATTCGGGTCGGTCATGGCCGTCAGGGAAAAGCATTTCAAGCGGCGGCTGGTATATTCCACCGTCAGTAACCTTTCCTATATTCTGCTCGGCGCCGCGCTCCTCTCCGCCGGGGGCCTCACGGGAGCGCTTTTGCACATGATCTATCACGCGCTGATGAAGTTCACCCTGTTCAGCGTATCCGGCGCGGTCACCACCGTCACCGGCAAAGAACGGGTGCCGGAGCTCTCCGGCCTGGGAAAGCGCATGCCCGTCACCTTCGCCGTGTTCCTCTTCTCTTCCCTGGCCATGACCGGCATCCCGCCGCTGTCCGGCTTCCATTCCAAATGGGTCCTTGCCACGGCGGGCATCGCCGCCGGGGGACCCATCGGGATCATATCCGTTTCCGTCCTGATTCTTTCGGCCATCCTGACGGCGGGTTATCTGCTGTTCATCGCCTACCGGGCCTGGTTCTCCCCGGACGCGGACCCCGCCCCCAGACGGACGGAATGCGGATGGCGGATGACCTTTTCCATGCTGGCCGTGTCCCTGACCACGCTGACCCTGTCGCTTTTCTCCGGCCCGCTGACCGCGTTCATCAGTTCCATCGCGGCCGGGGCGATCTGACGGATGGAGGAATTATGGATCTTCTTTTGCCCGCGTCGGTTTTCCTGCCCATGCTGGCCGCGCCGGTTTCATATATCATCGGCCGCAAAAGCAAAAACGCCCGCAACATCTTTGCCATGGCGGTACAGGTCCTCATCCTCTTCCCCACGCTGTGGCTGCTGGTCCGCGCCCTTTCCGGCAAGGACGCCGCGGCCTTCTCCCTGGAGGGCTTCTGCGGCCTGGGGCTGCATTTCCGCTCCGACGGCTTTCGAAGCCTGTACGCCGCGGTGGCGGCGGTCATGTGGTGCTTCACCGGGCTGTTCAGCCCCGAATACTTTGCCCACTACCGCAACCGCAACCGGTACACCTTCTTCTGCCTGATCACCCTGGGGGCCACGCTGGGGGTCTTCCTGTCCGACGATCTGTACACCACCTTCATCTTTTTTGAAATCATGTCCTTCACCAGCTACACCTGGGTGGCCCACGAGGAAACACAGGGCGCCATGCGCGCCGCCGAAACCTACCTGGCCGTGGCCGTCATCGGCGGCATGGTCACCCTGATGGGCCTGTTTATGCTGTACCGCAATTTGGGCACCCTGTCCTTTGATGGGATGGCCGCCGCGGCGGCGCAAAGGGACAGCCTTTCCGCCCTCTACCTTCCCGGCGCCTTCGTGCTGTTCGGCTTCGGCGCCAAGGCCGGCATGTTCCCCGTGCACATCTGGCTGCCCAAGGCGCATCCGGTGGCCCCCGCCCCCTCCAGCGCCCTCCTTTCCGGCATCCTGACCAAAACCGGCATCTTCGGCATCCTGGTGCTGTCGGTGTACGTTTTCCGCCATGACGCCTCCTGGGGCCTGGCCATATTGCTGCTCGGATGCGTCACCATGTTCCTCGGCGCGGTGCTGGCCCTGTTCTCGGTGGACCTGAAGCGCACCCTGGCCTGCTCCTCCATGAGCCAGGTGGGCTTCATCCTGGTGGGCATCGCCTGCCAGTGCCTCCTCGGGGAGGAAAGCACCCTGGCCGCCCAGGGAACGGTGCTGCATATGCTGAACCATTCCCTCTTCAAGCTGGTGCTCTTCATGTGCGCCGGCACGGTCTACATGCACCTGCACAAGCTGAACCTCAACGATATCCGCGGCTGGGGACGGAAAAAGCCCTTCCTGGCGGTCTGTTTCCTGATCGCCGCCCTGGGCATCTCCGGCATCCCGCTGTTCAGCGGCTACGTTTCCAAGTCCCTGCTCCATGAGGGGCTGCTTGAATACGTCCACGAAGGCGAAGGCTTCGCCCTGATCGCAGGCGTCGTGGAAAAGGTCTTCATCCTCACCGGCGGCCTCACTTTAACCTATATGACCAAGCTGTTCGTTACCCTGTTCGTGGAAAAGCACCCGACCGAGCAAAGAAAATACAACAAGACCGGCCCTTACCTGACGCCCCTCGGCCATATCGCCATCGGCGTCCCCGCCTGCCTGCTGCTCCTGTTCGGCCTGTCCCCCGCCTTTTCCATGCAGGCTCTGTCCTTCCTGTCGCTGCCCTTCATGGACGCCCATCCTCACGCGGTGGATTATTTCTCCGCCGAAAACCTGCTGGGCGCCCTCAAATCCATCCTTGTGGCGGGCGTCGCCTATCCCCTGATCGTCCGGGGCTGGATGATGAAAAAGGAAGGCAAAACCCGTATCCACGTCAACCGCTGGTTCAAACGCTTCGATCTGGAGGACACGGTCTACCGCCCCTTCATCTCCCTGCTTCTCAAGGGGCTTGGATTCGTCGCCCTTGGCGCGGACCGGCTGCTGGAAGGCGTGCTCCTTCCCTGCGGGGTCTCCCTGCTGGCCTTCCTGGCCCGTACCGCGGACAGGCTCCTTGACGGATGGCTTCTCCCCGGACTCACGAAAGCCGGCGCCGCCGCGGCCGCGGGCTTCGACGCTGTATTCGACAGGTATCTCATCCCGACGATGATCAGCGTCGGCACCTTCTTCGGACGGGTCTTTGACAATGTAACCGACGCCGTGGCCCTGGCCCTTAAAAACACGGCCTTCCGCCTGATCCGTCCATCCCGGGGCCCCACCGTGGGCAACCGCTTCACCTATGCCCTGGGCAGCTTCCTTGATAAATGCGCCGCCCTCCTCAACCGCACCGTCCTCCGGGCCCACCCCATCCGCACCCGTTTCGTCCCCGCCCTGGCCGCGGCCCGGGAGGACGCCGAGGAGAACGTGAAGCACTTCACCCGCACCCTGTCCTTCAGCCTGCTCCTCTTTGCTCTGGGGCTGCTGCTCGTCCTGGTGGCGGTCAGGGTGTTCTGATTTTGTATCTGTTCAGTCCTACGGACAGAACAGATACCGCGGGTGGTACCCGTACCCCCCGCGAGCCCCCCGGGCGAAGAACGGAGTCCGGGGAAGGGAAACC
>CADANQ010000055.1:0-15551 GCA_902789365.1 uncultured Eubacteriales bacterium | reverse complement strand
CCCTCACCGATCCTGCGGGAACGGTTCGGGGTGTCGTTCCGCTTCACCGTACATGCCGCTGAAACGGATCATAATCGGAGGGAGATCCCTCCGATACCTTCCCGCTGCTGCCATACGTTCGTTCTCCTTCACACACGACTGAACAGTTACCTGATTTTACAAAAAGGATCGGCCGCCGCGGGCCGATCCTTTTTTTTATGAATAAGCTTTTTGCTTCCGCGGCTCCCCGTCCGCCGTTCAGCTCAGTTTCCTGTATTCCCGGGGCGACAGGCCCGTGGCTTTCTTAAACGCGTCTCCGAAATAGTTGCTGTCGCCGAATCCGCACTTGTCCGCGATCCGCGTCACCGACAGGTCGGAATTCAGCAGCAGCTCACAGGCCTGCCGGATCCGGTAATGGATCAGGTATTCCCGAATGCCGAACCCCGTTTCCCGGTGAAAGACCCGGGAAAGATGCGAAGGGCTCACCGCGAAGTGATCCGCCACATCCGTCAGCGTGATCTGCTCCCCGGCGTGCTCGCACAGATAGGCGGCCACCTCCCGCATGCGGCCATGGACCGAATCCTCGTTTCCGTCGTTTTCCTTTTCTCCGTCACGGTAGCGCTGCATGGAGATCAGCAGTTCGGCCAATAAAGCCAGGCACAGGCTTTTTCCGAAAGTCGGCTGATTCTCATACTCGTACAGCATCCGGTTCACCAGCAGAAGGATCGCTTCCTGCCGCTGGACCGGGGCCTTGATCTTCCCCGCCCGAATCCCCGTCCCCGCAATCTCCGTTTCCAGGAAAGCGTCGATCCGCCTTGCGGTTTTCACGGAAAAAGAGATGACATACTTGGTATTCTGCCCGTGGGAAGTAAAGTCCGTTTTATGCAGCGTTCCGGCGGGGATCACGGCAAAGTCCCCGGCCTGCAGCCGGTATGTCCTCTGCCCGATAAACACGCTGCACCTGCCTTCGGCAATATAATACACCTCATGATACCGGTGGAATCGTTCGCTTTCTTCCTTTGCCTGCCCCATCCGGCTTTCCTTCAGGATTTTTAGGTCCGCCGCCTCGCGCTTCTTTTCCTCCACGGAATGCCCCCTTTCCCTGTCCCCATTTTCCGGCCCGCGGCCGTCAGAAGGGTCCCGACGCAAGCATATTATAACCCATTTTCCTCATCCAAACAACAATAAATCTGTAGTTTTAACAATTTATGCGCTGATTTCTGTATCTTTTCAATTATTTTTGATATATCATTCAGATTGTTCCGCGGGGCCATTATTTTTTCCCCGGGAACAGAAAATCTTTTCAAAATCAAGGAGTTAAAAAAATGATGATGGATAAAAAAAGCAGCCTCGAAAAAAATATCAACACCTGGAGCCGGTTCTTTGAAATGGTCCGCAAAACGAACAGCCGTCATTCCCGCACCGATGTTGAATTCTACACCCGCAGCGCGATGCCCACGCTCCTGACCATGCTTTCCTGCTTTAAGCCGGAACAGATGTGATCGGGTGACGCTCTGCTTCTTTTGACCGGTCCCGCCTGTTTTGGCGGCGGTCGTGAGCAAAAACATATCAAAAAAATCGGTCCCTCCTCCCGCGAAAACGGGAAGAGGGACCGCGTTTTTTTTTATTCTTTCACCTTCAGGAACCCGTCATAGAACGCCCCGGGGAAGCCGAACACCTTTTCGTTTTTGCCGAAACGGATATGGATATGGGTGTTCCCGTCCCTGCCCCGGTCCAGCTTGACCACGGTCCCTTCGCCGAAAGCCTTGTGTATGACCGCCGTGCCCGGGCCGACATGGCTCAGGTCCGTCTTTGGCTTTTCTTCGGGCTTGTCGGCGGGTAGCTGAGGCTTTGGCGGCACAAAGGCGGGGCGGTAGGTGGGCGTGACGGGTGTCCGGGGCACGATAGGCCTCTCCGCGGCCCTGACGGGGGGCTCCTTTTTCTTTGCCGGATAGAAAACCGGCTCTTCCTCTTCCTCCTCGTCCTCCTGCGCGTTTCGGTTCACAAAATACGGCCTGTCCGGCACGTCCCCCGGGTCCTGCGCCGGCGCGGCCATGGACTGCTGCTGCAGCCCCGCCATGGCGTCGTACTCCTCCCTGCTGATGGAGGTGGAATACAGGCCCACCTGGGTGTCGCTTGCGTGGCTGTCGATGCCGGTATAGGTCAGGCTGGCGTCCTCGTACCGCTTGAACTTGTACACCGCGTCGTTCATCAGGCTTTCGTTGAACACATTCAGTGACACCAGCAGTTCAAAGTCCTTAACGGTCAGGCCCGTCACCTTGCGGAACAGTTTCGGCTCAAGCGCCGTAATCACGTCCACCAGGCTGTATTCCCGGTAATCCGAAAGGTACATGAACACGGGCAGGCGCGTGGCAAACTTGATCAGCTTTTCCTGGATCATCTTGCGCTTGCTCTTGTATTCCTTTTCCTCGTCAGACAGTTCCTTCTTTTCCTTCGGCGTCAGGTTGTCCTTGTCCTTCCTGGCCTCCTTGACGTGCTCGCTCTTGTTGATGATGGTCTGGATATCCTCGTTCAGGCTGCGGAAGCCTTCGATGCTCATCAGGGCGTTCATGGCCTCTTCGTTGGCCAGCAGCTTGGCCAGGGTTTCGTTGTCCACGTTCACAAGCAACGCGCTCTCCCACCGCTTGGCAAGCAGCGTCGCGCTGGTACCGGCCATGGCGATATCCAGGATCTCGGCGGCGTTCACCTGCCGCATGGCGCTGCCGTCATAAGCCAGCACCGGCAGGAACTTGATGAACTCGCCCACCTTCACCTCGGGATTGTTTTCGCCGATGTTCAAACGGCAGCTGTAATCCGAAATCTGCCGCAGGGCCCGGTCCAGGGCGAAGTCAAACACATAGCATTCCTGCTTGATGATCTCCTTCATTCCGTTGTCGCCGGTCACTTCCCAGGGGCTCTGCACCCGAAAGGCTGCCTGGAAATAGGTTTCCGGGCTGGAAAGATTCCGCAGCATGAAGATCCCCGTCCAGGGCTTCACGGTGACGCCGGTGGTCAGCTTGCCGCAGGACAGCGTGATGGTCTTGGTCTTCAGCGGGTCCCCAAAGCTTTTTTCCACCGGCTTCAGGGCCGCCGCGCCGATTCCCGCTTCCGCCCCGGCGCACACGTTCACCTTGTAATCGTGATAGAACACGTTCTGCCGCTGCGAAAGCAGGTTCGCCATGGCATAACAGCTCGCCACGTTCGGCATAAACCACAGCGTGTGCGTCAGCACGCTCAAAAGACGCGTGTCGGAATACGGCATGGGCGGCTTTTCCGCCCCCAGCTTCAATTCGTCCACGCTGGTTTCCAGGTAGGATCCGCGGATCAGGTCCAGCCATTTCTGCACATAATTTTCGTATTTGAAACGCGCGTCCTTTCCCCTGCCCTCGGTGGAAAAGAACACATTCAGGTCAAATTCGTCAAATTCCCCCTGCTTGGCAATGCGCTGGATGCTTTCGGGAATCTTGTAGGTCAGCATCACCATGCGCGGCAGGGCGGCGTAGGGATTGTCCGGCCCTTCCCAGTTGGCCTTCGCCCGCTGTTCGTCGCTGTAGGTCCAGTTGTAGATCTGGTCCTCGATAAACTCGCCGCTGTTCAGCGCCCTAAAGGGCGTGCCGCTCAGGTAAAGGTAATGGGAGGTGGTGATGGGCAGCCATGTCTCGTCCACGGCGTCGCCCCGGCTGTAATTCGTCAGGTCCTCCTCATAGGTATCCTCGTCGCTTTCAAACAACTTTTTGGCGTTGTCCCGCCACGCGCCGAAATGGTATTCGTCAAAGATCACCAGGTCCCAGTTGGTCAGGTGCACCCATTCATTGTTGGCCTTGATGCCGCCGGTCTCCTTGTTGACCCCCATGAAGTCCTGGAAGGAACCGAAGCAGACGATGGGCCTGGATTTGTCGGCGTTCCTGTACTGCTCGTCCATGCCGGCCTCGCCGTGATTGATGGGGCGGGAGATAAACTGCCAGCCCTCAAAATCCACGTGGGTCGTCAGATCCTCCCGCCAGGCGGTTTCCACCGCGGGCTTGAAGGTGAGGATCAGCACCCGCTTAAAGCCCATTTTTTTCGCCAGCTGGTAGGAGGCAAAGGTTTTGCCGAAGCGCATCTTCGCGTTCCACAGGAACTTGGGGATCCTTCCGGAGCCTTCCTTTTCGGCCCGCCTGTAATACGCGGAGGTGATCTCCACGGCTTGCTGCTGTTCCGGACGCATGGGAAAAACCTTCGTCCGCCCTTCCAGGTTGTTCAGCCGGTGCCGCACGGTGATGACCGCGGCCCTGACCGTGCCGGCGTCGCACTCAAACCACTCGCCGCCCACCCGCTTCACGCCCATCGCGATCAGTGCGGCGTGGACTTCGTGATCCGTAAAGTTGCCGCCGTCCGGATACAGCGCGCTTTCCCGGTAGACGATCTTATACGGCACCCTTCCGTCCGGCCGCTTGGTGGGATACTGCTGCGCCACGCGCTTGTCCACGTCCACCGCGGTAAAGCCCACCTTCAGGCAGCCCGGATAGGTCACGTCAGAATAGGCGTAAATCATCGGGTGGGATGCGGGGCGTTGGGGGAAGAACTGGATGTCAGGCATTGTCATCACCACCGTTCAAATCCATTGGGCGAATTAGGCTATTAATAAAGACTATTTCATCTTCACTAATTCCATATTTTACATATAATTCTTCGTCTGTCCACGATTTTGAAAAATCTTGTTGTGGAACTAACTGATAAACTCCTTTTGCAGCATTTTGAGAGTTCTTTTTCAGCAACACCAAGAATCTGAATAGCTTTGTAGAAATATAGGTCATAACATTAGTACATACTTTTTCATTTTCAAAAGGTCCAATAACAAGGTAACTCTCATTACATACAGTATTAGGCGCACCATAAAATGGTTTTGGGAGTATAGGGTGCGGAAAAGAATCGCTTCCGCTACCAGCTTTTGCTATGTATACTTTATGCCACGGTATCATGTTACGTCCACGTTTTATATCTTGATTGGCTATGTAAGCTATCGTTCCTCTTACTTCCCTATCATTACCACTTACATAAATAGGTACATCATCATGGAGCGTTTTTGTTTTTTTCCCTTTTTCAGTGTTAGCAATACCAAATGGCATCCTTACACTAACTATTTCGTCCATTGTCTTTGCAGGAATGCTTCTAACTTTATGTAAAATGCTGATTGCTTCGTTGTAACGAATAAATGTATCGCATCCTTGCTCCAATAGTGGTCTTTCAACAGGTCCAGTCATCTCATTGCCTTTATGTGAATATACTCGGCATAAACCATGGTTATCGCGATCCCATAAAAAGTAAGATACACCGCCTTTAATCTGCACTCCGTTAAAACAATCACTTGCTTCAGGATAGTCGTGTATAATTCTTAACCTGTTGTCATGGAGCATCTCATCACGGTATTCATCTAACCCTTTTCCTCCTGCAAACCAACGTGAAGGCGTAATCATTATTAAATACCTTGGGTTTAGTTTTTTTGCTTGTGAAACAAAATGATGATAAATCGGTCTTGCGCTTGCACCATTTCCACCACCATCACTTAATTGATAAGGTGGATTTCCAATTATTACATCAAATTTCATTTTTATAATCTCCTGTGGTTTGGTGGTGTGGATGAACTCATACGCATGGGTTTCCAATCCTTCACGTTTTCTGCTGCCATACTCGCTTTCGGACGCACCGCAGAAAACGCATTTCCCTCCGGACCACCGATGCTGTGTATTTTTGAAGCGGATATTTCCCTGTACATCATCAAACTTGCTTACCGAATACACACTGTTTGGGTACTTACTACAATACAGGCTTCGCCTGGCCAGCAGGCTAGTCAATTCCGTGATGGCAATGCCGTAAAGCTGATTATGGAAGATGTGGTCAATTCGTTCCTGCAGGTCCGGGAATACCGGTTCCAGGCCGATCAGCAGCCTCTTTGCGATTTCACGCAGGAACACCCCGCTTTTACAGGCGGGATCCAGGAATTTGGTATTCGGATCGCTGAACAATTCCTGCGGCAGCATATCCAGCATGGCGTTTGCCACATCCGGCGGCGTAAATACTTCGTCGTTGCTGAGGTTTGCTATGCAGGACAGGACATCCGGATTGTATATGGTGTTATAGAAATTGATCTGCTCGCTCATACTTTTCACCTACTCCGAAGGAAATACGACTTTTGTTTGCATGATACTAATATTTTACTATTATACAAACAAAAAATCAACATATTACGATTATGAAATGAGATGTCGTATTTCCTTGTATACTATTCATGAGGTGAGGAGCTTGTTCAGCGAGATTCTCAAAGAACTTCGTGAAGATCATGACCATACACAGGCGGATTTAGCCGACCTTCTGGGAGTCGCCAAGAGTACCGTCAGCAATTGGGAACAAAAAAAGAGCGAGCCAAGTTTTGACCAATTATGCAGAATTTGTGATGTGTATGGCGTAAGCGCTGATTACCTCCTTGGCCGACGAAACGATGATATTCAGCAAAAAAGGGCACGGTTCGAAGTTCTGAATGAAGAAAACAGGCTTTTCGTGCGAAAGCTGGAGTTATTCCTGATAAACGAACAGCAAAAGGAAGCAAAAAAATAAGCCGTCAGTCACTGCACAGATTCATGACTGACGGCCGTTATTATAAAGCGTTATCTGTTTTTCATTATTCCGAATATTGCACAACCCAATAATACACCGGTGCAAACACTTTCACCGGTTTCGGTATGCTCTTGTTCGGATCATCCGGGTCGATCATCCAGTTGTCCGCGCCGCTGGGTTCGTCGGCGAACAGGCTCAGCTGTCCCTGGTAATTGCTTTCGTCCGGGTTTTCGTTCATCAGCACGTCCAGCCGGTAATCGCTGCGCCGTACGCTGCTTTTGCCGGTAAACACCCATTCGGAAAAAATAATAGGTTCCGCCGTATCCTCGCCCGCGGCGTTCACCTTTTTCAGCGTCAGGGCGTTGCCGCACAGGATGTTGCGCTCCAGGATATACCGCACGGCGTCGCGCACCTCATCCCGGCATTCGCCCTTGCAGTGGGCGGCATAGGCCTCGTCCCAGATGGCAAAAAGGCGCCTGCGGCACTCCTCCACGTTATCCTGCAGGATGTCAACGCCGTAGATGCTCGTCGCAGCCATCACCGCGTATTTTTCATAATCCGCGGCGCTCTTTTTATACCGCGCTTCCACCGCCTCCAGCTTGCGCCGCAGTATCTCCGCAAGGAAATTCCCGTCGCCGCAGGCCGGTTCCAGGAAACGGCTGTCGATGCGCTCCGTCTCCTGCTTCACCAGGTCCAGCATGGCGTTCACTTCCCGCTGCGCGGTAAACACCTCGCCATGGTCGGCCACACGCTGTTTGGATTTAACCTGCCTTTCGGTCACGTTTCCTTACCTTCTCCCAATTGGAATGAAAACAGTATATCAGGTTTTCATTTTGCTTTTCAAGTGCAAATCGCAGGCCGCAGATTCCGGGGCTTTCCGGCATCATATATCATCAGGAAGCAAAGACCGACGCGTTTACGGGCAATGATCCCCTGCTTACCGCCGGCCGGCACGCCCGGTAATTCATTGCCGGCGATTCACAGGGCTTCATTTTCTAATTAAAAGAATCGAGCTTGGAAATAGTCGTATTCCCATGATGTCTGAGAGCCGGTGAAGACAGGAAAAGCCCTCCCCCGATCACCTGTAGGGCGTGGGCACGATCTCCTCAAGCCGCGCGGCAAAAGCGTCGTCCCCGTAAAAGAGGATCACCCCCTGTCCCCCGTCCATATAGGCGCGGAGCCGGCCCGGGAATCCCTCCAGGGCCAGAATTTCGTTGATCTTATCGATCGCCGTTTCATCAAACCAGTCACCGTAGTAGTTTAATTCCATCTCATGGGCGTGCCCGTTCAGGGTGAAGCGGACCGTGACGGTCCCTTCCGGGTGCCGCAGGAAAGGCTCCGGGTATTCCGCCCTGATTTTTGCCTCGTCCCATTCGTCGATAACCTCCGTCACGTCCGTACAGACAAAGCCGGGGACAATGGAGGAGACACCCTCCAGGAAAAGGGTGTACATATGGCAGATGTCGAAAACCTCCGCGTCAAAGGCATAGACGTCCGATGAAGTGGGGGTCCACTCGCCGGTTTCATAATCGAAAGCGCCCCAGCCAACCCTGTCGAGCAGCATCAGGGCAAAATCCCAGGGCTGCTCTCCCCAGGATATACCAGACCCGCCTATCCGCGCGTTCATGGCCTTCATGCTGCGCTCCGTATCCGAAACAGCCTCATCCGGGATGGTTATCCCCAGTTCGCGAAAAGCGGCGACGGTCTCTTCGTGCGTCATGCCGCTTTGTTCCTGTTTATGCCCCGAACCGAAAAGGATGGACCACAGGAGCTCCAATCCGGGCGCGCTGTTCCCCTCTTCCGCCCGTACGGATCCCGAAGGGGTAAAAAGCACCAGGCACAGGATCAAAAGCCCGATCAGGATCGTTCGTTTCATGCCGGTTCATCTCCCGTCATTTTTCTAAAATACCCTTGGCGGGGGGTCTTGCTCCGCGCCGAAGGCTTTAATATGCCGTTGATTATTGCTGTCCTCCGGGCGTTTCTTCCTTATTCCGCCTTCCGAGGAACATGACCGGCACAAGGCAGAAGCCCGCGGCCAGCATGGCCAGCCGTCATACCAGCCGTCGAAAAGGTACCGCTCGCGCTCTTCGGCTTCGGGCAGGGTCTCCATGGTGTGGCCGTCGGCAAAAATGTATTCGTCACCGCCGAAGGAAACGGTGACCACGCTTTGAGCTTCCCGTATCGTAACGGCCGCGTCCGCAATCGCTTCGAAGGGGATCATCTGCAGCACAAGAATCATCGCCGCAAGTACGGCCAATGTCCTTTTCATTGATCCCGCCTCCCTTCACCGATTGATTCCGGCGGCCTGATTATGTAGCGCCGGATCACCGAAAAACCAATACTTTGGTCTGTTTTCGTTAAATCCCCGGACTTTGTTCCGGTTTTTTCCGCGCCGCGTACCTTTTGCGGTCATGGCTGTCTTTCTTCCGGCATGCCGGTTATCAAGACTTTAGTTTGTTTTGTGCCCGATCAGCATTCTCCCGGCGTGCGTTCGGCCATGAAACGCGGGGCTTCCCCGCCCGGGAGCGGGATTGCCTTATGCTGATCCGCAATTACCGGACGGCGTTGCCGGCAGGGCCACATGTTTTTTTCATCGAAAACGTGCCTTTTTTATGCCCTGCCGCGTTTTCCTTTGATCCGCGGATTCAGGAAAAACCGCCTTCCGTATTATTATGTTTTATCACACTAACCCATATATTATCAAGTTTTATTCGCTGCGCTTCCATAATTTTATCCAATTACGGTGTTTGCGTATAACGAAAAAAGCGGAAACGTTTCGGGCAACGTTTCCGCTGTTTTCGCCGTGCCGGCTTTATAACTTGTTTACATCGGCGTCGGTAATCAGGTGATAACCGGCCGCTTCCAGGGCCCTTTCCGCCTGGGCGTTGTCCGCCACCCGCAGCACCATGTAGGCATGCCTCACGGTACGCGTGCAGAAGGCGTACAGGTATTCAATGTTGATGCCGGCGTCGTTCAGCACCTTCAGCGCGCCGGACAATTTGCCGGGCGCGTCGCCGATCTTGACGCCTACCACCTCGGTCTCCTGGATCAGGCAGCCCATGCCCCGGACCGCTTCGACTGCTTTTTCGTTGTCGGAAACGATCAAACGCAGGATGCCGAACCGCTCGGTATCGGCGATGGAAAGGGCGCGGATATTCACACCCTTCTCCGCCAGGGTTTCGGTGATGTCCACCAGGGCGCCCTTCTGGTTGTTCACCAGCACGGTGATCTGCTTCAGTGCCATGAGATCATCATCCTTTCCATTGAGAGTCGGAAACCAGCTTTCGTTTGTCTACAACGCGCACCGCTTTGCCTTCGCTGCGGGCGATGGTGTGCGGGGTAACCAGGTGGACGGCGGGGTTGATGCCCAGCATGGACTTCATGGCCCCCTGCAGCGCCTTTTCCTGCTCGGTGACGCCGCTGACGGTATCGGTGAACTTGTCCTCGGTCATCTCCACCAGCACGTCAAAGGTGTCGGTGTTGTTCACCCGGTCCACGACGATCTGGTAATTGGGGGCATATCCCTCATTGAGCAGCACGGTCTCGATCTGGCTGGGGAATACGTTGACGCCGCGGATGATCAGCATATCGTCGCTGCGGCCCATGGGCTTGGTCATGCGGATAAAGGTGCGGCCGCAGGAGCATTTTTTGCGGCTCAGCACGCAGATGTCCCTGGTACGGTACCGAAGAAGCGGGAACGCTTCCTTGTCCAGGGAGGTGAATACCAGTTCGCCCCGGCTGCCCTCGGGCAGCACCTCGCCGGTATCGGGATCGATGATTTCAACTACGAAATGGTCTTCGTTCACATGCATGCCCTGCTGCTCCTGACATTCAAAAGACACGCCGGGGCCGGAAATCTCCGTCAGGCCGTAGATATCATAGGCCTTGATGCCCAGGCCCTTTTCGATGGCCTGCCGCATCTCCTCGGTCCAGGGCTCGGCGCCGAAGATGCCGGCCTTCAGGGGGTTGTCCTCGGGCTTGATCCCACGCTCATGCATCGCTTCGGCGATATACGCAGCGTAGCTGGGAGTGCAGCACAGCACCGTGGCCCCCAAGTCCATCATGAACTGGATCTGCCTGTCGGTGTTGCCGGAGGACATGGGCAGCGTAAGGCAGCCCAGCTTGTGGGATCCGCCGTTGAGCCCCGCGCCGCCGGTGAACAGGCCGTATCCGTAGGCCACCTGCACCACGTCCTCGTTATCCGCGCCGGCGGCCACCAGGGCCCTGGCGCAGCACTCCTCCCACAGGTCCACATCATGCTGGGTGTAGAAGGCCACCACACGACGCCCGGTGGTGCCGGACGTGGACTGGATGCGCACGCAGTCCCCCTTGGGCACGGCCAGCAGACCGAAGGGATAACAGTCTCTCAGGTCCGCCTTGCTCAGAAAAGGCAGCAGGCGCAAATCGTCCACCGAACGGATGTCCTCGGGCTTCACGCCCTTCTCGTCCATTTTGGCCCGGTAGAACGGCACGTGGTCATAGACGTGCTTTACTTGCTTTCTCAGCTTTTCGCTCTGCAGCTCCCGCAGCTTCTCCACGGGCATGGTCTCGACCGATTCGTGGAAATACTTCATATGTTCAGGTTCCATCCCTTCTCAAAGGCGATTTTGTTGACGCCGAGCAGCTTGGGTTTGATCACCTTCTCCATTGCTGCCGTCCACTGCTCTTTTGTCGCGGTGAACCCTGCCGCGAAGCGCCCCATCAGAACGATGTTCACCGCCCTGGCGCTGCCCGCCTCCTCCGCGGGCGTCAGGGCGTCGAACGCCTCCACCTTCACGCCCTGCGCCTTCAGGCTTTCCAGGACGTCCCCGGGATACTCCGCGTTTCCGGTGATTACCGGCATCGGGTCAATCTCCTGGGTGTTGACAATGACCCTTCCGCCCGGCTTCAGACAGGAGGCATACCTTGCCGCCTCCAGCTTTTCAAAGGAGATCATGCAGTCGCATTCTCCTCTGGTCACGATGGGTGAATATACCTTGTCCCCGAACCTTACATATGTCACGACGCTGCCGCCGCGCTGGCTCATGCCGTGGACCTCGCTCACCTTCACGTCGTATCCCAGATCGGTCAGCAGCGTGCCCAGGAGCCTTGATGCCAGCAGACTCCCCTGGCCCCCCACGCCCACGATCATCATGCTTGTCGTTTCCATTTTCAATCTCCCTGTCTTATTTATCGTCCTTTTATCCGATGGCGTCAAAAGCGCACAGCTGGCCGCACACGCCGCAGCCCACGCACAGCGTGGAATCGATGCGCGCCTTGCCCTTCATGCTGATGGCGGGGCAGCCCAGCCCCATGCAGCGTCTGCAGGAGCGGCACTTTTCGCTGTCCACCTTAAGCGGCGGATTGTGCTTTACGTATTTCAGCAGCACGCAGGGCCGCCTGGAAATAATCACCGAGGGCTCCTCGGCCGCCAGTTCTTCCTTTACGGCTTCCTCGCACATCTTCAGGTCGTAGGGGTCCACCACCCGCACGCGGCGGATGCCCAGCGCATGGCAAAGCGCCTCCAGGTCCACCTTGGCCGCCGGGTCGCCCTTGATGTTGTAGCCCGTGGTGGGGTTCTGCTGGTGGCCCGTCATGCCGGTGATGGAGTTGTCCAGGATAATCACCGTGGAATTGGTGGCGTTATAGGCGATGTTCACAAGCCCCGTCATGCCGCTGTGCATAAAGGTGGAATCGCCGATGACGGCCACCGTTTTGCCTGCCATCTCGGGCCTTGCCGCAAGGAAGCCGTGGATGCCGCTGACGCTGGCGCCCATGCACAGGGTGGAATCCAGCGCCGTAAGGGGCGGCGCGGAGCCCAGGGTATAGCAGCCGATGTCGCCGAGAACCGTGATCTTGTTCTTTGCCAGGGCGTAGAACATGCCCCTGTGGGGGCAGCCTGCGCACATCATCGGGGGGCGTCCGGGCACCTGGGGCGCTTCGGGACAGGGCAGCTCTTCCATGCCGAAAGCCCTGCGGATGGTGTTCTGGCTGAATTCGCCCACCATCGGGAAAAGCTCCTTGCCGGTCACGTCGATGCCCATGGCGCGGACCTGGGTCTCGATCACCGGGTCCAGCTCCTCGATGACAAACAGCTTCTTTACTTTGGCGGCGAAGGCGCGGATCATCTTTTCCGGCAGCGGGTTGGGCATGCCGATTTTCAGAATGTTCACGCTGTCCCCGAACACTTCCTTCACATAAAGGTAAGCGGTGCCGCAGGTGATGATGCCGATATCGCTGTCGGCGGTCTCCACCCGGTTATAGGGGCAGTCCTCGGCGTATTCGGCGATGTCCTTCATCCGCTGTTCCACAAAGGGATGCCGGCGAATGGCGTTGGCGGGAGCCATAATGTATTTCTGAGGCTGTTTTACATATTCTTTCGGCGCTTTCTCTTCGCGCTCCCCCAGTTCCACCAGGGCCTGGCTGTGGGCCATGCGGGTGCAGGACCTGAAAAGCACCGGAGTGTCGAACCTTTCGCTCAGGTCAAAGGCGGAACGCGCAAAGGCATAAGCCTCCACGGAATCCGAAGGCTCCAGCATGGGCACCTTGGCCGCGATGGCATAATGCCGGCTGTCCTGCTCGTTCTGGGAGGAATGCATGGCGGGATCGTCGGCAACGCAGACCACCATGCCCCCGGTGACGCCGGTATAGCTGAGGGTGAACAGCGGGTCCGCCGCCACGTTGAGGCCCACATGCTTCATCGCGCAGGCCGAACGGAAACCGGCCAGGCTCGCCCCGAAAGCCACCTCCGTAGCCACCTTCTCATTGGGCGCCCATTCCGAATGGATATCGTCGAATTTGGACAGGAACTCCGTGATTTCGGTGGAAGGGGTCCCCGGATAGGAGGAAACCAGCCCCAGTCCGCCGTGATAAAGCCCCAGCGCGATGGCTTCGTTTCCGATCAGCAGTTTTTTCATTTTCGCATTCCTTCTTGGCATTATTGTGGTCCATGCCGCGATAAAGGCGGCAAACCATAACCAACTATAGCTTTTCGGCCTGTAAAAGTCAACGGGACGGCGCAGGAAAAACGGATAAAAACCAATCGCGGCCCATCATAGGGCCGCGATCAGAACGAACGGCGGTATTTTACCCCCGCACAAACGGCGCGCTGTATTCCGCGTTGATCTCCCTTATTTCTTTCTCCCCGTCGATATAGGGCTGATAAATGCTTTCAACGCGCCCGCCGCCCCGGTTGTCGCATCCGGAGCAGAACTCGCAGTCGATGCCGCAGGCGCCCCAGATCGCCTGATGAACGATCTGTATGCGTTCCTCGCGAGTCGTGTCCCTGATCAGGATCGATTTCATTCAGCTCACTCCTTTATTTGATTGTCCGGACTTGCCGGTACGGTCAATGTCCGGCGGCCTTTCACCTGTTTTCCGCGCCGCGGCCTGCGAAAGCCATGTCCGACTCTGCCGAAAGACCGTTGCCGCCGGCCTGATCACGCTCAGAATTGTCCGATTTTCTGTACCCGAACAGCTCCAAGACCGTTTATACCGGCCTCATATACTCCGCCGGGCTCGATTTCTACGGTCGGTTTTCCGAAACATCCGCCCATTTTTACACGGACTGTTATCGGCTTATCGCACCTGAAAGAAACAGACTGTCCCATAGAGCAGCTGGCCAGTTCATTGCCGTTCATGTCCATGATTTTGCAGCCGGTATTAAACATCTGACCGGTATGACCGAAGGTAAACTGGACGCTTCCGGCGTGTATCTTATATTGCAGTGCTTCCTGAATTGCCTGACGGACAGGATAACCGCATTTCGGTACTTGCCGCATGAAAGCTTTATATTCAACAGAATAACACGGATGGTCTTTTTTGTCAATTTTTATAGTCGGCTGGCATTTGTGAAATAATTGCTTTTTTCAGACTTCCTGCCAAAGACAAAAAAAGCCCGGAAGCCTGGATTTGCCTTGCTTCCGGGGCCGGTGGGATCAGCAGAGCCCGAACCTGTGTCCTCGGTTCGCAACCGTTGCCTCACTTCGCTGCCGCTCGTGACGCTCCTGATCCCGGGGCCTGCCGGCCCGGCCTCGCTGAAAACAGTCCGACGGACTGTTTTCCGGGCGCTGCGGCCCCCACCGGACTGACTCTCTCCTCCGGCCCCTCCGCGATCGTTCCGGTCACAGGTTCGGACCGCAGCGCACCACGAAAAAACCACCCCTCAACCCGGGGCGGTTTTTTCGTGGTGGGATTAGTAGGGCTCGAACCTATGACCTCCACGATGTCAACGTGGCGCTCTAGCCAACTGAGCTATAATCCCAAGCGCTTGATTATCTTATCACAGGTATCATAAAAAAGCAAGCCCTTTTCAAAAAAAAACGCCGCCCCCCTTGTGGAGGGCGACGCGATCTTTATTATCAGCGCTGCAGGATGGTCTGCTCGGTGTCCTTGTCGAAGAAGTGGAGGCGGGAGGTGTCGAAGCACACTTCAACGTCGTCACCGGTGCGGGTCTTGGTGCGGGGATCAACGCGGGCAATCACGTTGTCGGACTTGCCGCTGGTGGAGAAGTACAGGTAGGTCTCGGAGCCCATCAACTCGGTGACTTCCACGTGCACCTTGATCTTGGCGTCGGGGTTGGCGGCCAGGTCCTTCTCGTCGTCGGAGATGTTCTCGGGACGGATGCCCATCACGACTTCCTTGCCGATGTAGCTTTCGTCGGTCAGCTTGGCAATCTTCTCCTGCGGCACAACGATCCTGTTGTCGCCGAAGAGAGCAACGACCTTGCCGTTTTCCTTGGTCAGCTTCACGTCGAAGAAGTTCATCTGGGGGCTGCCGATGAAGCCGGCGACGAACTTGTTGTTGGGATAGTCGTAGTTGTTCTGGGGGGTATCCACCTGCTGGACGATGCCGTCCTTCATGATGACGATACGGGAGCCCATGGTCATGGCCTCGGTCTGGTCATGGGTAACGTAGATGAAGGTGGTCTGCAGGCGCTGATGCAGCTTGGTGATCTCGGTACGCATGGCGACGCGCAGCTTGGCGTCCAGGTTGGACAG
>CADANQ010000054.1 GCA_902789365.1 uncultured Eubacteriales bacterium | reverse complement strand
TTTCCCTTCCCCGGACTCCGTTCTTCGCCCGGGGGGCTCGCGGGGGGTACGGGTACCCCCCGCGGTATCTGTTCTGTCCGTAGGACTGAACAGATACGAACGTCCGCTGTGAAGCCGCAAAGCCCGTTCCCGGAAGCTTTACGCAAAAGGACCGCCGCCCCGATGGTATCCTGACTGTGGGCCGGACAAGGCCGATGATCCATATCCGGAAAGGACAGGAGTGATCGCATGGATATCAGAAGAGCGCTTCCGGCGGGAACGGTGCTTCAATTCGGGGGCCTTGCCTGCACGGTGGAGGACGAGGTCGGCAGGGGTTCGAACGCCATTGTTTACAGGGGCTTTTATAACGATACGCATCAAAGCGGACAGATCCACCGGGTGCTGATCAAGGAACTGTTTCCGCTGCACCCCCAGGGAAAGATATACCGGGACGACGTCGGCCGCGTCACGGTGGAGGACGAAGGACGCGGGCTGTACGAAATGCACAGGATGAGCTTTGAGGCCGGCAACCGGGCCCACCTGACGCTTTTGGAGGCCAGCCCCGACGGCATCGGTTCCAACCTGAATACATGCGAGATCAACGGTACATTGTACACCCTGCTGGGCGTCAGCGGGGGGGAAAGCCTGGAAAAACTTCAGAAGGGACCGGCGAGGCTTCTCAGGCAGTGCGCTTCCAGGATGCTGTGCATCCTTGACGCCCTGGAGGTCTTCCACCGGAACGCGCTTGCGCACCTGGACATCGCGCCGGACAACATCATCATGATCGGCAGCGGCAAGCGGGAGCGGGCGCTGCTGATCGATTACAATTCCTGCATGGTCATGGGAGAGGCCAACGACGCCGCGGCCGGGACATTCAGTATCAAGCAGGGCTATACCGCGCCGGAGATCCGTTCCGGTCGGCTGAAGGACATTTCCTTCGCCTCGGACATGTATTCGGTGACGGCGGTTTTTTTTCGCCTGCTCACCGGCGCGCCGCTGACCGGCTTCCAGATGATCCGATCCGAGCCGCCGGACGTTTCCGGATGCCCCTGCGTGAAGGACGAGGCGGACACCGTGCGGTCGTGGGTGCGGGAAATCCTGCGGCGGGGATTGCAGACCCTGCCGTCAAGAAGGTACCGGAACACAGCCGAAATGCGGCGGGACCTGGAGGAACTGCTGGACCGCATCGACGGGGTGGGCATTACCCACTGGGCCCTGTGGGAAGCGGGACGGAAACAGGCCGAGCGCATGGTTCGGGGGAATCCATCCCTTGCGTTTATCCGCGATTCCGCAAAGCTGTTCCCCGCCATGGCGGACGACGGGGAACGGGTCCTGCCGGCGGACGAAGCCATCGGACAAAAAAAGGGAAACTGTATGCTGGTCGCCGGCGGGGGCATGGGGAAAACCACCGCGCTTTTGCATATGGTGTTTTCCTCCGGCGCCCGCTATTCGCCCCGCCGCCCGGCAATGATGTATATGTCGCTGTACGGCCGGCGGGAGGGCGACAATAACTACATCGTGGACGGCATCCTGGACCAGATGCGTTTCAGCCGGGATACCCACACGTTCGACGACGCCAGGAAAGCGCTTTTCGAGGTGCTTGACCGCCCGACGGACGACGTGGGCGGGGACACGCCGGCATTGATCCTTCTGCTGGACGGTCTGAACGAAGTCCAGGGGGAAACAAAGCCCCTGCTGGACGAGATTCTTCGCCTGTCCGCCATGCGCGGCGTGCGGATTGTGGCTGCCGGACGCCAGGCGGAGGATGTTCTCCGTTTTCCGGTGCTGCGGCTTACGGAATTGTCCGATGAAGCGGTGGCGGAGGCGGTGACCGCCTCGGGACTGCTGCTCCCCGAATCGGAAGAAATGAAACGCCTGCTCAGGACCCCGATGATGCTTGCCATGTATTTAAGCTCCGGCGCGGCGGGGGAAAAGCAGGTAAAGGCAAAAAATGCAGACGAACTGATGAAGGCTTATCTTGAGGCCCTGAAGGAAAAGGCCGTGCGGGATTTGCCCGAGGATACCGGAAAACGCTGGCAGATCGAGGCGGCGGCCGACATGGCGCTGCCGGCAATCGCCGCGGAGATCACAAGAAAAGGCCGGTCCATGGAGGACCGCGAGCTGCTGCCCGCGGTGGAAAAATGCTTCCGGCTTTTGACGGGGCCGCTTTCCCGGCGTTTCTTCCCCCGGTGGATCGGCCGCACCGCCGCCATCCGGGGAGAGGCCCGGAACGCCGAGGAATGGTACGGAATCGTCGTTCATGACATTCTGTGGAAGCGGCTCGGCCTGGTGATGCGGGACGAGACGGGAAGGCTGCAGATATCCCACCAGGCCATCGGGGAATACCTTCTCGGGCCGGACAGGGCCAACCGCCGCAGGGTCCGCAGGTATTACCGTACGCGGGTTCTTATCGCCTGCGCTTTGGCCGGATGCCTGGCTTTCGCTTCGGTAAGGGTGTACCGCGTTTATATCGCGCCTCCGCCCTACAACGAGATATATGCCGACAGCGTGATGTCCCGGGGGCTGGACGCGTATGTCAGCGCTGGTAAACAGTATGCCGCGCTGGCGGATCTGACGGCGAGCGCCATGGAATCCCCGCAGGCTTTTCAAAACCAGCTGGTCAGGTTTAACGCCGCGTCCGGGTACAGAAGCGTCGATCCGGTAATGGGCGGGCAGGTGCTGGAAAGAATGCTGGAGACGGGAAAGGTGATGCCCTGGTCCGGCAAACCGATGGATGAAAAAGCCTTCCGAAGCCTGATGAGCCTTTCGGAAAGCCGCGGCGGGGAATACGCGCGTTACGCCGAGGTGCTGATTTTTGTGATGACGAACGAAACCGCTTACCGTTACTATGGGAAGACGTACCCCGCCCTGCTGGCGGATCTGCTGGAAACGGACGCCGCCATCACGGCGGAATGGTATCGTATCGTTCTTGCGCCCCATGCCACGGAAAGCTACGGCGAAAATCGTCTGCACTCGTATAACAGCATTCTTGGCACGGTGACGAGGCAAAACGATCACCTGAATGACGACGATCCCGAGGAAGCGGCCCGGAAGCTTGCGATCCTGGAGGGGCGCAGAACGTCGCAGGAGAACGCGCTGCTGGGGTGCGGCGCATTCTATATGTATGACAACAGATAAACAAACCAAAGTCTGAAAATATAAAGGAGGAAAAGAACTATGTTCAAAAGGTTCGCCGCGCTGGCAATCGCCGTTCTTATGACGGCGTCTTTTTCCATGTCAGCCGCCCTGTCCGAGGGGGACAGATACGCCGCTTCCCGGGAAAGACTGTTTGACGACCTGCTGGATTACGTCAGCGTGTCGGAAAGGATATGGGGCGGGATACTGTGGACGGTGGACTTCTTTGACCGATATGATACCGAGAATAGCTGGGAAAGCCTCCAGACCGCAAGAGCGGCGCTTGTCATCGCCCGGCAGGGCCTGAGTGACTGCGTGCTGCCGGAGCCCAAACTGACCCGGGACGATCATTTTGCGTTTATGGACAGGGGACTCGACTTCAGCTTTATGGATTACAATTCCGCGGCAGTGGACAACGACCGTATGACAGCTCTGAATCTGTGCGAAAACATGCATTACTTTATCATGCTCGGAGCGCTGACAAAGGAAGACTGGGAAATCTGCAGGGAGAAAACGGCGTTTGAACGGAAGCTGTCCGGGTATATGATCAGGTATCTGGCGCTGACGGCGGATTGGGTCATTGCCACGCTGAATGATCCCGCCGCCGCCGAAGAATTTGAACGGGAATTTGCGGATAAATGCCCCCTGACGAACGCATTCCGGCTGAAGGAAAGGAAAACCCCTGCGGAAATCGAGGCGGACGTCGACGCGCTGATGACCGAAATGGAAGCGCTTTTGGCCGAAGATGCCGCTGTCGAGGGCGCGATGACGCACCGGCTGAACGTGATGACTGACATCGTGGATACGGCGGACCTTGCCGCCGTCAGGGAAAGCATCCGGCCCATTTCCGGCATGCCTCCGATCCTTCCGTTTCCCTCCTGGTACAGCGACAGGGACATTTCCTTTGTCTGGAGGGAGAACGGAAACGAGGTCTCCGCGCCTGAAATGGGCGATCCCCTGCGGATGCCCGACGGATGGAGCCTTGTGATGACGGGCGTGGGAGAGAAAGAATTCGCCGAATACCTGGACGAGCTTGCCGGAATCGGGGCGGTGTGCTCCGCCGGAGCCCAGGAAGGTAAGAAAACGGTTTATGACTGCGCATACCGGGGGAACGCCTTTGCCATCGTTCGGGAAGGGAATCAGGTGACCTTCGTCATGGACGGGGACCCGTTGTCTTTTGTGCCGGTATGGTACTGGTACGCTGTCAGGGACGCCGGGGAATAAACGCCGGGGTCCGGAGGCGCGGCGGACCATGCCGCGCTTTCCATTAGGAGCCACGCCCGGTCGCCCACGGACCTGCGCGGCATATGCGCCGAAAATATAAGGAACATTTTTGCGCCCGGTACGGATTGTGCCGGGCGTTATTCGTGTTTGATGAAATCAGACGCGGGTGAGCGCAGTGAAGATATTGCGCATGCAAAAATAAATTTTATAACGAAATACATTGACAGGCGAAGTATATTGTGTTATGATGACTCCGGAGGTGAAGTAAATGGATCTTTCATCCGATCTGCTTCGCGGGTATACCGACAGCATCATTCTCCGCAGGCTTAAAAACGGGGAAAGCTACGGCTACCGCATCAATCAGGAGGTATCAAGGCTCAGCGGTGGTTCCTTCGAGCTGAAGGAAGCCACGCTGTACACCGCCTTTCGGCGGCTTGAGGCCGCCAACCTGATCCGCTCCCGCTGGGGGGACGAACAGAGCGGCGCCCGGCGCAGGTATTATTCCCTGACGGACGAAGGGAAGGAAAAACTGAAGGCCGACGTCGAGACCTGGGAAAATACCCGGGCGCTGATCGATCTTTTGCTGAAGGAGGAGTATGTATGAACGACAATGTGACCGGAGTCGTGGACCTTCTGTTCCGGGATATCGAGGAAAGCGAAGAGGTAATGTCCATCAGGGACGAGATCATGAACAACTGCCAGGAACGCTACGACAACATGATCGCCTCGGGATACAGCGAGGAAGAAGCCCTTGGGGCGGTGGCGGACAGCCTGAAGGGCATGGACGAGGTGCTGAAGGACTATCCGCGGAAGCGTCAGTATACCGAAGCGGACTTCAGCAAGGAAAAAACAGGCGGGGAAGAACGCGGGGACGACGTCGGAATTGACTGGGATATTCTCCGCGCCTTCAGGATCAACGTAAGGTCCGCCAACGTGGAGGTGTGTGAAACCGAGGGACGGCAGACGCTGGAAATGACCCAGGGCGCCGCCACCCGGCTTGAGGCCCGCATGGAAGGCGACGCGCTGGTCATCACCCAGGAGCCGGCGCTTGATCGGCCGCAGGCGGAAGCGCCCCGGGACAACGGTATCCTCGGCATGCTTGCAAAGCTTCTGGAAAACGCGATCCGCTCCTTTCCCGACGGCGAAGAAAGCAGCGTCAGGATTCTGCTTCCACGGAACCGGCTGCGCAGCGCGCAGATCCATACCCTCAGCGGAGATATCAGGTTTGAGGCGTCCGCCGATTCCATCGACCTGCAGACCGCCAGCGGCGAATGCAGCGTGTCGGTTCCCGTGAAAAATGATTTCGCGGACGGAAAACAGTTCGCGGATGTCCCCGATTCCGGGAACGAGGCGAGCGGAAAAACGCCCGCGCTGAAGGCCGCCAGCATCAGCGGCGGGGTGGATGTTCACGGGGACTTTTCGTCGGCCGTCATTACAACCACCAGCGGCGATATCGAATTTATCGGAACCGCGGGAGAACTGAAGTTTAAGACCGTCAGCGGCGATATCGACGCCGATACGGTATCGGCCGTCGTGAGCGGCAGCAGCGTCAGCGGGGATATCGAGCTGGCGGACAAGATTGGCGAAGGCGAGATCAGGCTGGAATCCATCAGCGGCGATATCGAGGTGGAGCTGCCGAACGCTGGCGGCGGAATCCGGGCCGAAGCCGGCACCCGGTCCGGAGACGTGAATTATTACAACATCGCCCTCAGGGATGACGCTCCCCTGAAGGTTCGGCTGAAGACCGTTTCCGGGGACGTGACCGTCCAGGGTTAAACCATAACGGGAAAGCAGGGGGCCGCCGCGGCTTTGATCCGCGGCGGCCCGACGCTTTTTTATATTGTTCTCAGCCCTCGTCCGGGAGCGCGACGTATTTAAGAATACCGTTCAGGCAGGCAAGGGCGATGCCGTAATTGCAGATGGGGACTCCCTGACGTTCCGCCTCGGATATCCGTCCCATCATCTGGCGGCGGGTGAACATGCAGGCGCCGCAATGGATGATCAGGTCGTATCCCGTCAGGTCCTCCGGAAAATCCCTGCCGCGCACAAAGTCCACCCGCAGGCTGTCCCCGGCCTTTTTCCTGAGCAGCGCGGGGATGCGGACCCGGCCGATATCTTCCTCGGCGGGGGCGTGGGCGCAGGCCTCCGCGATCAGGACGCGTGACGAGGCGCTCAGATGGTCCAGCGCTTCCGCGCCGCGGATCAGGGCGCGGATGTCTCCCTTGTATGCCGCGAAAAGAACGGAAAAGGAGGTCAGCAGGCTTTCGGCGGGCTTTTTTTCAAACACCGTTCTGAAGGCCTGCGAATCCGTGATAATCAGGCGCGGAGGCGACGCGAGGGCGGAGAGCGCCGCGTCCATCCCTTCCGGCGTGCAGGCGGTCACAACGCAGTTTTTATCCAGAAGCTCACGGATGGTCTGCGCCTGGGGGAGGATCAGGCGTCCTTTCGGGGCTTCCCTGTCTTGGGGCATCACAAGCAGGATGGTATCTCCCGGCTTTGCCAGGCTCCCGGTGACGGAAAGCTCCCAGAAACGCTCCGGCGCGGAATGGATGATTGCGTTTTTCAGCTCATCGATCCCTTCGCCGCTTTCCGCGCTCACCCGGATCGCCTCGACGCCGTACAGCGCGCGGATATCATCGGCGATCCTGCCGGGATCGGGAATGAGGTCGCATTTTCCGATGACGGCGATTACGGGAATCCGCCTGGTTTTTATTTCATCGATATGACGCGCCTCGTTTTCGGGCGCGCCGTCAAATACATAAACCGCCACGTCGGTTTTATCCAGGGTTTCCATGGCGCGCGTGACCCGCATATCCCCGAGCTTTCCCTCGTCGTCCAGGCCGGGCGTATCGATGAATACGACGGGGCCGAAGCCGTGAAGCTCCATGGCCTTGTACACGGGATCGGTTGTGGTGCCGGGAATATCGGATACCAGGGCGGTTTCCTGCCCGGTGAGGGCGTTGATCAGGCTGGATTTGCCGGCGTTGCGCCTGCCGAACAGGCCGATGTGCAGCCTTTCCGAACGGGGGGTTTCATTGATGCTCATGGATTCAATCTCCTGCCATGTCAACAGCGCGGCCGGTCATTTCGGCGACGCGTGAGATGTGACCGCCGTCCGTCAGATTCCTGAAGTCGATCACCCGGAAACTGCGGGCCTGCGGATCCGGCAGCAGATCCCGGAAAAGGACGTCGGCGCCGGCGTTCACCGCCGCTGCGTTGCCCTCCGGATCGGAAAGTCCTTTGGTCAGGTCCGCTCCCGGTTGCTGCGCGGTGATATGTACCCCGGGGATCATCAGGCGGAGGATGGCGATCTCTCGAAGCATCAGAAGGCGGCTCCCCAGCCCTCCCTCCGCGGCCAGGGGCGTGCCCCGGGCGGGCAGGTAGGGAATGACGGGGGCCCAGCTGATGCCCAGGGACTTCATCAGCATAATGTCGTCTGCAAGCTCGTCCATGGTCTGGCCGGGCCAGTCGACGATGTTGCCGGAGGCAAGAAGCATGCCGCTGTCCTTTACGGCCCGAACGGAGCGCATGCGGCGGTCGAAATCGGTGGACGGGTTCAGACGGTTGAAACTTTCGGGGCGGGACATTTCGAACTTGATCACGTATTCGTCGGCGCCGGCCGCGCGCAGTTCGCGATACTGACCGGCGTCCCATTCGCCGCAGGCGAGGCTCACGAACATTCCGCGTTCCTTCAGGGCCGCGGTGATCCTGAGAAGACGGTCGAAGCCATAGCCGGGATCTTCGCCGGAAATCAGGAAAATGCGCCCGAAACCCGCGTCCGCCGCCGCGTTTCCGGCGGCGATCACATCCTCGGGCGAAATCCTGTACCGGGTCAGGCCCGTGCTGCCGGCCCGCATGCCGCAGTACAGGCAGCTGTTTTTGCATATGTTGGAGATGCCCATCATCGACGTGACCCTGAGCCTTCCGCCCAGCTGTTCGTCAAAGGTCCTGCGCGCTTCGGGAATCACGTCCCGGATAAAGGCTTCTTCGCTCATTCGCAGGACCTCGAGGACCTGCGCTCCGGTTTCGATTTTCATGTGTCGATCCTTTCGGCGGCATTACTCCGCTCCGGCTGTTCGGGTCCGTCCAGCCGGATCAGCTTTCCGCCCATGTATTCCGCCTCGGTGGGGTCGTGGGTGACGCAGATGATGATCCTGCCTTTTTTTTCTTTAAGGACCCGGTCCATGGTCATCTGTTTTCGTTCTTCGTCAAGCCCCTTGAACGCTTCGTCCAGGATCAGAAGCTCGGGCCTGAAGCACAGGGCCCGCGCGATGGCCACGCGCCTTTTCATGCCCCCGCTCAATTCCCTGACGGGGCGCCGCGCGCTGCCCTCCAGCCCGAGGGAGAAAAGGCATTCCTCAATCTCTTCATCCGGCAGGCTTTTGCCTGTTACCAGGCGGATATTGGCGACGGCCGAAAAATCCTCGCAGAGCCGGTCCTCCTGGAATACGAAGGCAATTTTGTCGGGCTGTCCCGTGATTTCTCCGCCGTCTGGCTTTTCAAGACCCGCGATGACGCGCATCAGCGTGGTCTTGCCGCATCCGGAAGGGCCCATGACGCAATTTATGCTGTCCGGGGAAAAACGGAGGCTCAGATCCCGCAGTACGGTTTTATCGCCGAAGCGTTTGGTGACGCCCTCAAGGACCAGGTCTTTCATCGGCTCTCCATCCTTTTAAAAATTCGCCTGATCAGGAACAGGATCGTTTTTTCGAATATCACGCTGATCAGCACGATCATCACCGTCCAGGCGAAGAGGTCCGCGGTAAGGAAATAGATTTTGGCGTCGTACAGCTTTTCGCCGATGGAGCCCCGGACCACCCCGATGACCTCCGCGGCGATGCCGGCCTTCCAGCTCATTCCCAGGGAAACGGAGCAGGCCGAAAGCAGATAAGGACGGATGGCGGGAATATAGATATAAAACAGTTTCCGTTTCCAGGGCACACGGTAAAGCGAAGCCATCTCCAGGAGGGCGGGATCCGTGCTTTTGATTCCCTGGAGCACATTGGAATAGATGACCGGAAACACCATCAGGAAGGAGATAAACACCGCCAGCTGGCTGTTTTTGAGCCAGATCAGGCTGATGATGATGAAGGAGGCCACCGGCACGGACTTGACACCGGTCACATAGGGCCAGAGCAGCGTTTCCGTCAGGCCGGACCTGCCCGCCGCGACGGCCAGGAGCGTGCCCAGAAGAAATCCCAGGGAAAAACCGGCCGAGATCCTCAGGATGCTGAAGAGCACCGTCGGCCAGAAATCCCTTTCGAAAATCAGCTGAAAAAGGCGGACGGCCACCGTCCAGGGGGATACGAGCAGGATATCGATCCCCACGGCCATGGCCGCCGCCTGCCATATCGCAAGTACCAGAAGTACGGAAAGAATCCGTGACAACGCTTTCTTATTCATTCATCCAGAAGAATTCGTCTCCGGGGACGCTGCCGCCCAGGGACGCGGGGTTCTGTTCGAAAAGGACCAGGAAGTAGCCGGATACGGCGTCTTTCATTTCGGCGCCGGTGATGCAGACGATGTTGCAGTAGGGGATGGCGGTCTTCGCCACGGCGGCCTTCACGATGCCGTACTTTTCCACAAGCAGCGCGGCGTCGTCGGTGTTTTCGTTGACATACCGGGTGGAAGCGGCGTATTCGTCAAGGAAGGCAGCAAGGGCTTCGGGATGCTCATGGGCAAATTCCGTGCGGACGATGAGGCCGGCGGTGATCATCCGGCTGCCGTTGTCCAGTTCGTCCCAGGAGGCCGTCAGGTCCAGCGCGACGCGCAGATCCTTAAGCTGCGTCTGGGCGACCGTCACGAAGGGCTGGGGCAGCAGGGCGACGGCGCTGTCCATGGTGGCCATTTCCGCCACGATCTCGGTGGGCTCGCTCTTCCATTCCATGGTCACGTCGGTGTCGGTGGAAAGCCCGTGGGCGGAAAGCAGGTAGCTGAACGCGTATTCCGGCGTGGAGCCCTTGCCGGTGGCAAAGACGGTTTTGCCGCGCAGGCTTTCCCAGCCGGTGACGGTTTCGCCGCCCTTTTCCACCAGGTAGATGACGCCCAGGGTGTTGACGGCAATCATCTGTACGGCGCCGTTGGAACGGTTGTAAAGAATGGAACCCAGGTTGGCGGGGACGGCCAGGATGTCCAGCTCGCCCTTGAGGAGCGGGGCGGTCAGCTGGTCCGCGGAGCCGGCCATGGTGAATTCGTATTCGTTCGCGGTCAGGCCCCGTTCGCTGTCGTCAAGCAGCTTGACCATGCCGATGGAGGTGGGGCCCTTCAGTCCGCCGAGGCGGATCATGGTCTTATCTTCGGAAAGCGCGGCGGAGAAAACGGTGAGCGTCATCGCGAGGACCAGGAGACTGGCAATAATCTTTTTCATCAGTAAACCTTCTTTCTTGAACAATGGGGTGACCGGAGTGAGTATAGCATGAAAGACGGTATGAAATCCGTTGCATATGCAACAAAATAGCACGATTCCGAAAATAGCGGATTGAATATATGCATGGGAAGGAGGAAAAGCATATTCGTTGACATTTTTATGGATAAGGTTATAATACAGGCGGCAAGTTTTCGGGGATTCCGGTCCATAAGCCATCAATCGGAAAGAATATGCCCCTGCGGCGAACGGGTTCGCCGCGGATCTGCGGGAAGGCGAAAAATGTACGAAATGATTCAGGCATCGGACAGGTGCTTTTATATCGAGAGCCCGGCAAAGGTCGGCGTGATCAGGACGGGAGAAACGAGGTTCTTCTGATCGACAGCGGCAGCGACGGTAGCGCCGGCAAAAAGATAAAACAACATTTGGATTCAAAGGGATGGACGCTCCGGGCGATCCTGAATACCCATTCCCACGCGGATCATATCGGCGGAAACAGATATCTGCAAAGCCGGACGGGGTGCCGGATCTATGCGCCCGGGATCGAAAGGGATTTTACCGAGCATCCCATTCTGGAGCCGTCCTTTCTTTACGACGGGAATCCCCCGGAAGAATTAAGACACAAGTTTTTGATGGCACAGGGCAGCGATGTTCTGCCCCTGACAGAGGGGTGCCTTCCGGGATGCCCGGAAATCATACCCCTTCCCGGGCATTCCTTTGACATGGCGGGCTTCCGGACGGACGAGGATATCGTCGTCGATTTTCTGAAGGAACCGGCGGCGTTTGAAACGCTTCTGAAACGCCTGTTTGAGAGTTACGGTCTTCGGATGACCTTTGAACAGCATGCGCTTGTCGGAAGCACCGTCAGGTCTTATCTCGCGTGGCTGAAATCACAGGGCCGCGTCGAAGCGCTGATTGAGGACAACACGCTGCTTTGGAGAAAGATATAAAAAGAGCGGCGGCCGGGGAGGCTGCCGCTCTTTTTCCGGACGGTGCTTTCGGTATGGTCACTCCTCCGGTTCCGAACGGTCCAGGAGGAATGTGGACGCGCTGTCCGCCGTATGAATGATCCAGGCCAGCGGCGAATATTCGAAGGATTCCCCGACGCTGACGGAATTGTCCTCCGAACGGGAAAAGCCCATGTGGCAGTTGATGGCGATGGCTTCCTCGTCCTTTATGTCCTTCAGGTATTTGGACAGGATGTATACGGATTTGGAACCGTGCCCGCCGAAGGGCAGCTGCTCGTCCACAACATAGACCGCGTTCCGGTTCCGGGTCCGGATGGTATAGAAATTCACCTTGCACAGATCGTGGAACAGGGCGGCGACGGCCAGGGATTCCATGAAAGCCTGTTTGGCGTAGGGCCTGTTCAATACCAGATACTGCCTGCGGATTTCCTCTGAAAAGGTCTCCGTCAGGCGGACGGCCATGTCATAGACGTCGAGGGAATGCTCGCAAAGGCCTCCCGAATAATTCCCGTGATACCTTGTGCTGGCGGGAGCAGTGAAAAAATCGCATTCGTCGCCGGTCAGCCAGTCCCTCAGGGCCTGCTTCCCCTCCCGCTCGTCGCTGATCTTTTCGTCAAAGATCTTCAGGAAACGGTTCTGATTGATTACCCGGTCCAGTTCTTCCATGGTTATCCTCCGTTATATTCATATGCGGCGGGAATCGATATCATAATAAAAGCTTTTTCAGCGCCACGCAGGCCGCGTCGAAAGCGGCGCCGGGGGACGGATAGGAATAGGCGTCGGTCCGTGTCCTTTGTCCGGCCTGCTCCAGGTCCTTCAGCCCCTCAAAAACGGTCAGATGCGGCTCCACCGTGACGGCTTTCCCTCCCAGGGCGCGGAAATCCCGCAGGATTTCACCGACGTGCCCGACACCGCACCCGGAGGGGACCACCCGCCCGTCGGGGAGGGCATCCTTGATATGCAGGTAACGGACGCGTTCCCTGAGCAGCGCCCATGCCTCAAGGGTATCCTGCCCGCACTGGACAAAGTTGGCGGGGTCAAAAACCCCCTTCAGGGCGGGGAAAGCCTTCAGAAGATCGGCGCACCTGTCCGCGGTATCGCCGTATATGCCTTTTTCGTTTTCATGGCACAGGGAAACGCCGCTGCCCTCGGAGGCTTCAAGCATCTGTCCCATCCGGTCCAGGACCTTCGGGCGGAATTCAGAATGCCGGCCTTCGGGAATATAAAAAGAGAACATCCTCAGGTTTCCGCACCCAAGCGTCCGCGCCAGGTCCAGAGTGCGGCGCAGCTTGTCCAGATGGGCGGGGAACGATTCCTCTTCGATGGAGATTTTGCCGATGGGCGAGCCGACGGACCAGACCCTGAGGCCGGCGTCGTCCAGCATGCGGCGCACCTCCCGGGCTTTATCCATGGAAATGTCGGAAATGTTCTGCCCGTCTACGTTTCGAATCTCCAGCCCGTCGAGGCCGTTTCGGAGCATGGCGTCGATCTGGCCCCCGATCTGCCCGGAGGCCTCGTCGGCAAAGGCGAAAATCTTTATGTCTTTCATTTCGATTCCCCCGTTTTCGGAATAACTGCCGGGCCGAACGCCCGTTTTCCGCGGCCCGGCAAAAAAATTTTATCACAAAGCTTATTTTCAGTAAATACGCCGGTCCGTGTTTATCGGCTGCATCCGGGCATCCGCGGACGTGTTTTCCTTGCGTGAATCTTCTTTATGCTTTATAATCGTTTTGACGCGAAAATGAACAACAGGGGGAAACATATGCTGGACCCGACGATCTACAAGGATTGGCAGATAGCCGAAGAAGCCGAAAAAAGCCTTCCGTCCGCGGCGGAATTCTGTGAAAAAATGGGCCTGAAGCCCGATGAGATCATTCCTTACGGCCGCACGCCGAAGCTGAACTTTATCCGGATCATGGACCGGCTGAAGGATAAGCCGGACGGCAAATACATCGAGGTGACCGCCATTACGCCCACGCCCCTGGGCGAGGGAAAATCGACCACTTCCCTGGGCCTGATCGAGGGCCTGGGAAAGCTGGGCAAAAATGTCGGCGGCTGCCTGCGCCAGCCCTCCGGCGGACCGACCATGAACGTAAAAGGCTCCGCGGCCGGTGGCGGCAACGCCCTGTTGATTCCCATGACGGAGTTTTCCCTGGGACTCACCGGCGATATCAACGACATCATGAACGCGCATAACCTGGGCATGACGGCCCTGAACGCGCGGATGCAGCATGAAAGAAATTACGACGACGAAAAGCTGGCTTCCATCGGCCTGAAAAGGCTGGATATCGACCCTGAAAGGGTGGAATGGAACTTTGTCCTCGATTTCTGCTGCCAGGCCCTCAGGAAGATGGAGATCGGCCTGGCCGAGGGCAAAATGAACGGCTACAGGATGACGACGCGCGCGAATATCGCCGTTTCGTCCGAGCTGATGGCCATTCTCGCCGTGGCGCGGGACCTGAAGGACCTGAGGGAGAGGATCGGAAGGATCGTTCTGGCGTATGATAAAAAAGGGAATCCGGTTACCACGGAGGACCTGGAGGTCGCCGGGGCAATGACCGCGTGGATGCGCAATACCATCAATCCCACGCTCTGCTACACCGTGGAGCACCAGCCCTGCCTGGTCCACGCCGGCCCCTTCGCCAACATCGCCATCGGCCAGTCCTCGGTGATTGGCGACAGGCTGGGCCTGAAGCTGTTCGATTACCATGTGACGGAATCCGGCTTTGCCGCAGACATCGGCTTTGAAAAGTTCTGGAACGTCAAATGCAGGCTTTCGGGGCTGAAGCCGAATTGCTCGGTGCTTGTGGCCACCGTACGCGCGCTCAAGATGCACGGGGGCGGGCCGGAGGTGGTTCCGGGCAGGCCCCTGCCGGAGGAATACACCAAAGAAAACCTGGGACTGCTTGAAAAGGGCTGCGAAAACCTGTTCCACCATGTGAAGAACGTTAAAAAATCCGGGATCGTGCCCGTTGTGTGTATCAACCGTTTCCATACGGACACCGACGCCGAAATCGAGCTTGTACGGTCGCTCTGCAGGGAACGCGGCGTACGGTGCGCCCTGTCCGAGCACTGGCGTTACGGCGGCGAAGGCGCCCTGGAGCTGGCCAACGCCGTCGTCGAGGCCTGCGAGGAGGAGACGGATTTCAGGCCCCTGTACCCGCTGGATATGCCGCTCAGGGAAAGGGTTGAGCTGATCGCCCGGGAGGTCTACGGCGCGGACGGCGTCGACTGGTCGCCCCTGGCCCTGGAAAAAGCGGAGCGCTTTGAGACCGATCCGAAATACGCGGACTATTGCACCATGATGGTGAAGACCCACCTCTCCCTTTCCCATGATCCCAAATTGAAGGGCGTTCCCAAAGGCTGGCGGCTGCCGATCATGGATATCCTTGAATACGGCGGAGCCAGGTTCCTGTGCCCGATGGCCGGGGCCATCAGCATGATGCCCGGGACGGGCAGCAATCCCGCGTACAGGCGCGTGGACGTGGATACCGATACCGGACGCGTATTGGGACTGTTCTGATACGCTGCCCGGAAAAGAGATAGCTGTTTTCCGAACCCTGCCCGCCGGCCGACGCGTTTTGCGGCCCCCGCGCGAGGCAATATACGGAAGCACCCTTAATTTTTCCGCATTACAGGAGAAAACCGGATGTCCCTTACGGAGGAGTACGAAAGGCGGACTGCCTGGAAATACGAGCCCATCCGGGGAACCTTTCATACGGCGGAAAGCCTTGTGAACAAGGTGAGCCCCGAGGGGCGTTTTGTACCTTTTTCCGGGAGCACCGTGGTTTTCAGAGCGGATAAAATATGCCTGCAGGTCACGGGCATGATGCAGGACCTGCTGTATTGCAAATTGGGCGATTTCGGGATGCTGGCGGAGCGCCTTCCCGTATCCACGGTCCACATGACGCTGCACGACCTGCTTTCCCCGGAAGCGGGAATCACCGGCACGGCCGGGGAAAAAGCCGGGAAGATATGGGATAGCGTCCTTCGGGCCGCGGAGATCGTCGATTCGGCCGCCCGGGATTATGCCGGACAGCGGATAAAAATGGTTCCGGACAGGATTGTGAATATGGTGTCAAAGTCCCTGGTTCTTTTGCTGCGGCCGCGGACGGAGAGGGATTTTGAAACGCTGTCGGAGCTGTACCGCCGGTTTGACCGCATCCGGCCGCTTCCGTATCCGCTGACGCCCCATATCACGCTTGCATATTTCAGGCCCGGGACGCTTGACGGGGACAGGATCGGGCAAATCGTGGACCGGCTTCAGGTGAATCCCGAAAACGCGCCGGTCTTCGCCTTTGATCCGGAGGGCCTTACGGCGCAGGTTTTTTCGGATATGCGGACGTATCTGGATGTGCCCCTGCGGGTCTGCTTCTGCTGTGACGGGGGTTTAAACCGCAGCGTGATGGCCGCGAACATCCTGAATCATCTTGCGGGAAAAAGGGGACTGCCTGTTAAGGGAGAAGCGAGATCCGCTTTTTCCGCGTCCCATGGCCGGCCGGTTCCGGACGGGGTATGGGCTGTCCTTCAGAGTCACGGCGTCGTACCGGACAGGACCCGCGCGGCCGCGGGATTCCTTGAGGAAGAAGACGTACCGCGTTTTTCCGTGTTTGCCGCGATTACTGACGGGGCGGCGGACCGGTTATCTTTTCTCCGCGTGCCGGAGGACAGGGCAGTCCCGTTAAGCGGGATTTTTCATGGCGTGCGGGACCCCGAATATACTCCGGTCACCCTTGAGGAGACGTTCCGGGATCTGTACGCCAGGACGGAAAAGGCCCTGGATCTCCTTGAGACCGGCTTTATGAAAATGAAAGGCGGATGAAGCTTTGGATATGGAAGCTTTTCTGAAACGGCAGGAAGAAAGAAAAAAACAGGCTGCCGCCGCCGCGGCAAAAAGAGCGGAAGAACGCAGAGAGGCAAGGAGAAAATACCTGCATAAAATCCGCGGCAGTCTCATCGGAGGCGCGGCCGGCGACGCGCTGGGCAATCCGGTGGAATTTATCTCGCGGAAAGCAATCATGGAAAAGTACGGACCGGGCGGGATCCGGGGGTATGAACTGAACCGCGAAACGAGTACGGCCGTCATCACGGACGATACGCAGATGACGCTGTTCACGGCAAACGGCATCCTGATCGGCGAAACGCAGGGACGGCTGAAGGGCATCCAGGGACCGATAGCCGATTATGTGCATATCGCTTACAGGGAATGGCTTATGACACAGGAACCCCGGAAAGACCTAATAAACATGAACCATCGCTGCTGGCTGTTTGAGATTCCGGCGCTCCACGTTCCGCGTGCGCCCGGTCTTACCTGCCTTTCGGCGCTGCGGTCCGGGAAAATGGGCAGCACGGAGAAGCCTCTCAACAACAGCAAGGGCTGCGGCGGCGTCATGAGGGCGGCACCTCTCGGCCTGCATTACAGGCCGGAAACGGACGAAGACCGCAGGTTCCTGGATCAGGACGGCGCCGCGATCGCCGCAATCACCCACGGGCATCCTTTGGGCTGGCTTCCCGCCGCAATCGAGACGCATATGATCGGCGTCGGCGTCTACGGGGACGGCAAAAAGACGATCCGCGATGCGGCGGACGAAGCGTGGGAAACGGTCAGGGATATTTACGGCGGCAAGGTATCCGGGCAGGACCTTGACGCCATGGAAAAACTGATCGTCAGGGCAGAAAAACTCTCCGCCGCCGAAGGAAGCGACGCGGATCACATCCACGCCATCGGCGAGGGATGGACGGGGGATGAAGCGCTTGCCATCGCCCTTTACTGCTGTCTGCGCTATCCGGACGACTTTACAAAAGCGGTAATCGCGGCGGTCAACCACAACGGCGACAGCGATTCCACAGGCGCGGTTCTCGGAAATATCCTCGGGGCCTTTCTCGGGGAGGGCGCGATTGAAGAGAAATGGAAAACGAATCTGGAAATGCTGCCCGTGATTACCGAAATGGCCGACGATCTGTGCTATGGCTGCGTGATGGTTGAAGGCGAGGATTATGTGGACGAGGACTGGGTTATGAAATACTGCGAGGGGCACGCAGGAAAAATGGCATGAAGCAGCGAAAGAAAGGGGAATGAAAATGGATCAGGTACGGAATACGCTCAGCCGCTTTGTCAATGACCGGCAGATTGCCGGATGCTCCGTCAGAATCATGAAGGACGACGAGGTTTGTTTTGAGGGGAGCTTCGGTTACGCGGACATCGAAAAAAAGATACGAATGTCCGAAAATACCATCTTTCCCATCGCTTCCATGTCCAAGGTGATCACCGTTGTCGGGATCATGCGCCTGTACGAGCAGGGCTTGTTCAAATTATGGGATCCGGTCAGCGAATTCCTGCCGGGGTTCAAAAACCCGAAGATTGCCGTGGAAAAGGAAGACGGCAAATGTGAAATCGCGGACGCCCGGGGCGAGGTGACCATGAGGCAGCTGTTCACCATGACAAGCGGCGTCCCGTATGCCGGCAAGGATACCGCGGCGGCCAGAATCCGCATGGAAAAAGAGAAGGAAACCCAGGCTTCTTTCTTTATTGAAGGCGGAAAAATACCGGGAACCCGGGAAATCTGCGACATGGTTGGGCAGCTACCGCTGGCTTTCGAGCCCGGCGAAAGGTGGATGTACGGCTTTTCCATCGATATCCTCGGCGGCGTCATCGAAGCGCTGACCGGCAGGACCCTGGGGGATTACCTGAAGGAGACCGTGTTCGACCCCCTCGGGATGTCGGATACGGGTTTCTTCGTTCCGGATGAAAAACAGGACAGAATCGCCACGCTGTACCGCATTCATGACGCCATGACTCCCGACAGGAGGGAATATCCCAGGGAAAAGCCGGTTTTTGAAAGCGGCGGGGGCGGACTGTTCTCCACCGTCAGGGATTATTCGCGCTTTGCCCAGATGCTTTTGCACGGCGGCACGCTGGACGGCGTCCGGATCCTGGGCAGGAAGACCGTCGATCTGATTTCCATGGACCACCTGACGCCGGAGCAGCAGGCTACCCACAACTGGGATACGCAGCGGGGCTACGGCTACGGTCTGGGCGTGCGGGTGATGACCCATCCGGAGATTGCGGACATCAACGGATCGGTCGGCGAATGGGGATGGGACGGCGCCTTCGGCAACTGGTTCTGCGTGGACCCGAAGGAAAACCTGACCTGCGTGTACCTGACGACCAACCTGCCGGGGGACCATTACAGGTTTATCCCGAAGCTGATGGCGTCGATGTACGCTTCCCTGTAAGATAAACGGGAAATCGGCTTTTGTCCGAAACGTCAAAAAAAAGCCCGCAAGGGCGGAAATGAGGAAACGATATGGAGCTTTGCGCGCGCAAAGACGTGCCTGTCAACGAGACATGGGATCTTTCACTGATCTATCCGGATGAAAAAACGATGTGGGAAGCGCTGGAAGAGACGAAGCGCATGGTAAAAACGCTTGCTGAAACCTATGCCGGAAAGCTGGATACCGCCGAGAGGATCGTAAATTGCCTGGATGATATGGAGCCCATCCTGATAAACATATCGAATATCTGGAGCTATTCCGGCCTGGCGGTGGAAACAGACTACACCGACAGCAAACTGCGTGAACGCGATGAAAAAGTAAGCGACGAGATGACGCGGATGCAAAGGGATATGGCCTTTGTTGACAGCGAAATCCTTTTGGCGCCGGATAAGGAACTGAAGGCCGCGGTGGAAAAAGCCAAAGGCTGCAAAAGATACCTTCAGGACCTGATCGCGAAAAAGGCGCATATGCTTTCCCCGGAAACGGAAAGGACCCTGGCGGCCCTCGGAAGGACCATGGACGTGCCTTATACGATTTATAACACGATGAAACTTGCGGATATCGCCTTTGATCCCTTCACCGTCGACGGCAGGGAATACCCCCTCGGCTATTCGCTGTTTGAAGACAATTACGAACTGGAATCGGACACAAAGGTGCGCCGGGCGGCGTTCCGCGCCTTTTACGATACGCTGAAGAAATACAAAAACACCACCGCCGCGGCTTACAACGCCTGTGTGACACAGGAAAAGACCATGTCGGAGCTGCGTGGCTTTTCCAACGTGTTCGACAGCCTGCTGTTTGAACAGAAGGTGACGAGGGAAATGTACGACCGCCAGATCGACCTCATTACCGAACGCCTGGCCCCCCATATGCGCCGTTACGCGGCGCTGCTCGGGAAAAAGCATAACCTGGACAGGATGACCTTCGCCGATCTGAAGACGTCGGTGGACCCGGGGTACGACCCGAAGGTGACCATGGAAGAATCCCACCGCCTGATAAGGGAAGGCCTTGAGATCCTCGGAGAGGATTACCTGGACATGGTGGACCGCGCCTACCGGGAGCGCTGGGTCGATTTCGCGAGGAACGTCGGCAAAAGCACGGGCGGCTTCTGCTCAAGCCTTTACCGCCGCAATTCCTTTATCCTCCTGAACTGGAACGACCGCATGGCCGACGTGTTCACCCTGGCGCACGAATTGGGGCACGCCGGGCAATCCATGTACGGGGACCAGGCGCAGTCCTATTATGACACCGATCCGTCCACCTACCTTGTGGAAGCGCCTTCCACCATGAACGAACTGCTGCTTGCAAGTCATCTTTCGCATACCGGCAAGGATAAGCGCCTTCGCAGGTGGGTGCTTTCAAACGTGGTGAGCAACACCTATTACCACAATTTCGTAACCCACCTGAGGGAAGCCTGGTACCAGCGGGAGGTCTACCGTATCATCGACGGCGGGGGAAGTGTGAACGCGGACGTGCTGAGCGACCTGTTCCGCAAAAATCTGGAGCTCTTCTGGGGGGACGCGGCGGAGATTCCGGAAGGCGCGGAGCTTACGTGGATGCGTCAGCCGCATTACTATATGGGGCTGTACTCCTATACATACAGCGCCGGCCTGACGGTGGCCACCCAGGCCATGCTGCGCATCGAAAAAGAGGGCGAGCCCGCCGTGCGGGACTGGAAAAACTTCCTTGCGGCAGGAGGAACAAAAGATCCCGTGGGACTTGCGCGCATTGCCGGCTTTGACATCACGACGGACGGCCCGCTCAACGCCACCATCGACTACATCGGATCCCTGATCGACGAGATTATCAGCCTGACGGAGGAACTGGACGGGATCCGGGTGTGACGGGATGCGCCGTACCGGGGATATTTGCGGCGGCATGGACGCCGATTGGTGCCGAAGGGCAGAAAAAGCATTACGGGAGGATCCTATGACCGAAGAACGGGAACAGATCGTACGGGAAGTCCGGGAAGAATTCATGAAATCCATGGCGGAACGCTTTGAACGCGAAAAAGAACGGAAACTGATGAATTACCGCCAGCAGAACGCGTACATTCAAAAGGGAAAGACGCTGTTTACGGGCTCTTCCCTGATGGAACAGTTTCCCATCACGGAATACTGCCAGAACGAGGGCCTGCCCGTGGCTTACAACCGCGGCATCGGCGGTTATACCACGGATGAATTTCTGGCGGCGGCCGATACGGTGCTGCTGGATCCGCGGCCGTCGAAGCTGTTCATCAACATCGGCACCAACGATATCAGACCCATGCCGGAGGGCGAAGACTGGTTTGAACACCTGTCGATGAATTGCCGCAGGATCTGCGTCATCATCAGGGAAAAGCTTAAGGATACCGAGGTATACATGATGGCATATTATCCCGTCAACGGGAATGTGCCCGCCGCGCGGGACAATTTCGCCCTGCGCGTCCGCACAAACGAAAACATTGCCCGGGCAAATTCCATGGTCCGGGAGCTGGCCGGCGAATTCGGTTTTCATTATATCGACGTAAACGACGGCCTGAAGGACGAACAGGGAAACCTGAAGGCGGAATACACGCAGGACGGCATTCATTTTGACCCTGTCGCGTACCGCACCGTGTTCGAAAGGCTGAAAAAATACCTTTAGGAGATGGCCCCGGTCTGCTGCGCGGCCCCGTCCTGTTTCGGGACGGGGCCGCGTGACAATCTTCGATTATTTGTATCTGTTCAGTCCTGCGGACAGAACAGATACCGCGGGGGGTACCCGTACCCCCCGCGAACCCCCCGGGCGAAGAACGGAGTCCGGGGAAG
>CADANQ010000053.1 GCA_902789365.1 uncultured Eubacteriales bacterium | reverse complement strand
GTCCACATAGACGCGGGTGCCGTACTTAAGGGACCCTACGACCTTGCCGTTGGGATTGTCGCGGACGTTCAGGCCTTTGCCGTTGCCGGTCTTCACATAATAGTAACCCGCGTGGGCGTTGGGGCCTTCCTCGCCGGCCATGGCGACGGGAACAAACACAGCGAGCATCAGGGTAAAAACGACAAGCGTCATGGATACAAAGCGTTTCATTTCGGTTTCCTCCGTTCAATCTTTCGGTACCGCGCCTCGGCGCGGGATTCTTTTTATTTGCGGGGCGTTTTTTCACTCCCCGCATGTATATACGGCCGCCGGACAAAAAGGGCAGCGGCCGCCGGATAGTTTTTTTGCGCTTTTGCGCTTGTTATTTGCAAAAGTAAGTGCAAGTTAAGGGGTTGCTTCAGCAAATAACCATAACAAAAAGAAGGACCCGGCCGGGCTTTCATACCCGTCCGAATCCTTCCTTCTTCAGGGAGCTTTTCGGCTCCTGATGTGCCTGCTGCGTTGAATGACTGATTACTCGCCCACGACAAAACGGATCGGGGTGGCGCCGGTGGCGGTATCCGGGTTCAGCAGCTCAATGGTCGCTTCCTCGATGCTCAGGGTTTCGAAAGCCTTGATGACGTAGGCACCTTCGGCCCCGTAGGTGAACTGCAGGGTCAGGCGATGATGGCCATCCTCATTCGCCGGGATTCCGAAGCTCACGGTCATCGCGTCGCCGTTCTCCAGAACCCTATCGTTAAGGAAGGAAATGGAATTGCCGGTCACATTGTCGACAAGGATCAGGGCATCCACGGTCGCGCCGGTGGCGTTGCGGATCAGATAGCTGCCGGTCTGGATATCGACCTTCTCGGTGAAAGCGATCTGGGTCGGTCCGGTCATCGCGTCGGGAGCCAGCAGGGTGATGCCGGTTTCCTCGATGCTCAGGGTCGCGAAGCTGCCTTCATAGCCGCCCGCCGTCTTGAAGGAGAAGGTCAGGCGATGATGTCCGTCCTCATCCGCGGGAATCGCAAAAGACAGCATAGCCTCGCCGCCGTCCTCAATGCCCTCCCCGGCGGGATAGGTCACGCTCTCCGAGTCGCCGGTGACGTTGTCGGCGATGCACAGGAAGGTCACGATGTCGCCGGTCTTGTTGGTGATGTAGTACTCACCGATCTGCACGGCCGCTTCACTAACGGGTTCTTCAACGGTCTCTGCCAGCGCGCAGCACAGCAGCATCGCAGCCGCCAGGATCAGGGCTAAAAACTTCTTCATATGGTTCTCTCCTTTCTTCTTTCAGCCGGTTCCAGCTTACACATGTTCATTATATCAATAAACAAGGGTAAAAGCAACTCCCGTCGACGGATTTTCTTCACCCGGGGCCCCGGAATTTGCACCAGGTAAAACCAGGCTTTGCCCCTTCGTCTCCGTCAAGTCCTTATACCCGCTTTTCACCCCGTGGCAAAAGCGGACGGCGTTATCCGCGGACACGCTTATTGCAAAAGACTCTGCCGTATGATATAATTGGAAAGTATTTTATCAAAGACGCCGGCGGCGCGTTTCCGAAGCGGATGCTTAGCGGCCGTCGTCCACGGGAAAAGGGGATCAGAATGAAGCATACCGATATCAGCCTGCTGTTCAGGGAACCGGAAAAATACATCGGCCGGGAAGTGACCGTCTGCGGCTGGGTGCGTACCAGCGCCGAGGTGAAGCCCATGGCCTTTATCCAGCTGAACGACGGTTCCACCTCCACCACCAATCTGCAATTGACCATCCACCAGGAAAAGTATTCCCCGGAGGAATTCAAAAACAACATTAAGCCGCTGATGGTCCTTGGAACGGCGCTGTCCGCAAGGGGCACCCTGTGCGCTTCCGAAAGGAACACCATCGAACTGGAAGCGGACGAATTGACGCTGCTCGGTCCCTGCCCGGGCGATTATCCGCTGCAGAAGAAAAAAACCAGCCTGGAATTTCTGCGCACCATTCCGCACCTGCGTACCCGCACCAACACCATGAAAACCGTGATGATGGTCCGATCCCGGGTGGCCTATGCCATTCATACCTATTTTACGGAGCACGGGTATTTCTATGTCCACACCCCCATCATCACCAACAGCGACTGCGAGGGCGCCGGCGAGATGTTCCGTATCACCACCCAACCCTGGAGCACGCCTTACAAAAACGAAGGGGAATATTATGCCGAGGATTTCTTCGGCGAAAAAGCCGGCCTGTCCGTTTCCTGCCAGCTGGAAGGCGAAATGGCGGCGCTGGGCGGCCTGGGACGCATCTATACCTTCGGTCCCACCTTCCGCGCCGAAAAAAGCGATACTAACCGCCACGTGGCCGAATTCTGGCACGTTGAGCCGGAAGTGTGCTTCGCGGATATCCATGAGATTATTGAGATCGGCGAGGAGTTCATCAAATATGTGATCCGCGACGTCCTGGAGCATTGCGGCGAACAGCTCGCTTTCTGCGACCGCTTCCTGGAAAAGGGATTGCTTGATAAGCTGCGCCATGTGGCGGAAAGCGATTTTGCCAAGGTGGACTATACCGAAGCCGTCGAGATTCTGCAAAAGAGCGGCCGCAAGTTCGAGTATCCCGTTTCCTGGGGGGACGATTTGCAGAGCGAACATGAGCGCTACCTTACCGAAGAGTATTTCAAGCGTCCGCTGTTCGTCGTCAACTATCCCAAGGAGATCAAATCCTTCTACATGAAGCAGAATCCCGACGGGAAAACCGTCGCGGCCACCGATCTGCTGGTTCCGGGCATCGGGGAAATCATCGGCTGCAGCGAGCGCGAAACCGATTACGACAAGCTGGTCGCGGCCATGGAAGCGCGGCATATGCCCCTGGAAAGCTACCGCTACTACCTGGATACCCGCAAGTACGGCACTGTCCAGCACAGCGGCTTCGGCCTGGGCTTTGACCGGCTGGTGATGTACATCACGGGTGTTTCCAACATCCGCGACGTGCTCCAGTTCCCCCGCACCTACAAGCACGTTTACTGATCAAAACACAGACGTCTGGATTTCGGCGAAAGCGGAAATCCAGACGTTTTTTTTGTGCAATCGTATCTGTTCAGTCCTGCGGACAGTTTAGATACCGCGGGGGGTACCCGTACCCCCTGCGAACCCCCCGGGCGAAGAGGGGAGTCCGGGGAAGGCCGTTACATGAAGCTTAAACGGATCATAATCGGAGGGAGATCCCTCCGATACCTCCCCGCTGCTGCCATACGTTTGTTCTCCTTCACACACGACTGAACTCACCTATCTTATCGGGAAGCACAATCGCTTTGAAAGCTTTGATATTATGCGATGGCTGCGTGCTCCGGAAATCGGCCCGGCGGGATTATAAGCGGGCATGCGGGTGATCAGGGTTTCAGAACGGAGCAAACCAGGCGTACTTCCTCCGAGATGAGGCAGAAGGACGGGCTGTTTTCCTCGGCGGCGCGCAGACACTGCCCGGCAGGGAACCAGCGCACCTCATAGACTTCCTCCCGCTGCAGGGACAGCGGGGGCAGACTGTCCGTTTCAAGAAGGAAGATATGGGCAAATTCCCGGTCGACAAAACGCTTGCCCCGGGGCATGGTAATCCGCTCAGAGCGGAGGACGCCGATGGTGCGCAGGCGAAATCCCGGCACGGAAAGGCCGAGCTCCTCCTTCAGTTCACGTTCCGCGCCGTGCAGGGGTTCTTCGCCGGCGTCCAGGTGTCCGGCGGATGAAATATCCCAGCAGCCGGGGTAGGAATCCTTCGCGGGGCTGCGTTTCTGAAGCAGAAGCATCGCGGACGGCCGTGCGATCCATACATGGGCCGTCCCGTGCCAAAGACCCAGGGAATGGGCCTCTTCACGTGTACAGATTTCCCCGGTGCGGGCGCCGTTTTCGTCGAGAACATCAAACCTTTCCAATGTTCTTTTCCTCCCTGCGGCAAAGGATGCTGCGCCGGTAGGCAACGGCCTGCAGGGCCGTGCACATCATCCATCCCACCGGATAAGCCAGGGAGATGGTGGTAAGGCTGTTGCCCAGCTGTTTTGCGGTAAAAAGGTAAGCCTGCCGGAACAGGACGTAGCTGAAGAGCATGATATACATGGGAGCGGTGGCGTTGCCCACGCCCCTGAGCGCGCCGGCATAGGTCTGGGTGAAGCAGGTGAAGATGTAGAAGGGAGAAATCAGAGTGACGAAAAATACTCCGAACCGGATCACCTCCGGATCCGGTGAAAAAACGGCGATGGCCTGGCGGGCCCAGACGACGCAGGCGAGACACAGGACGGCGGTAATGCCAAGGCTCATATACAGGCTGACCCTGACGCCTTCCCGGGCTCTGGAATACAGGCCGGCGCCGGCGTTTTGGGCCACAAAGGTGGAGGCGCCCATGGAGATGGACTGGGAGGGAACAAAGATATAGGCGTCCAGCTTGTTGTAGCTGGCCCAGCCGGCCATGGCCGCGGACCCGAAATAGTTGGTATAGGACTGGACAAAAACGTTGGAAAAGCTGGTAATGCCCTGCTGAATGCCGCTGGGCAGCCCGATGATGAAGATATCACGCAGAATCCCGGGGACCAAATGAAGTTTGCGCCAGCGGATGCCGTAGTCCCCTTTTTCCTTCGTAAGAAAAGTCAGTACCAGAACGCAGGAGGCCAGCTGGCTCAGGACAGTGGCCCACGCCGCGCCGGCCACGCCCATGCGGAATTCGATGACGCACAGAAGGTCGGAAACGATATTGACCACGGCGGAAACAAAAAGCACCAGCAGGGGACGGGTGCTGTCGCCGACGGCGCGCATGACGGCGCTGCCCATGTTGTACATTACAAGGCCGGAGATGCCGCCGAAATAGATTACAAGATATGTGCGGGCGTCGCTGTACACGTCCTCGGGTGTGTTCATCAGGCGAAGCATAGGGTCGACGATCAAAAGTCCCAGCAGGGTCATCAGGACGCTGAGAAGAACGGCTACAAGGATGCTGGTGTGTACCGCGTCCCGGAGCCTCGGGGCGTCATGCGCCCCGTAGGCGCGGGCAATGACCACCCCGGCACCGGTAGAAAGGCCCGCGCAGAAGCCCACCAGCATGTTGCAGATGCTGCCGGTGGTGCCCACGGCGGCCAGGGCCTGGCTGGATACGTACTGACCCACCACCAGGGCGTCCACCGTGTTGTATAGCTGCTGGAGCAGAAGGCCGAGCGCCATCGGTATGGCGAAGGCGGTCAGAAGCCGGGGAATGCTTCCCCCGGTCATGTCCGCGTCCCTTCCGGCGAATAATCGGTTCATAAGCCTCCTGGTGTCGGGATGGCGCGGCAAGTCGGTTCAGCGGGCGCCGAAGGTGATCAGGCTTGTGACGCTGCGAAGATTCTTTGTGGTTTTGTTCAGCATTTTGCCGTTGAAAATCAGGCACACGGTGCCGCCGCCGTCCAGGTTCAGGGCTTCGGTGCATCCGAGATACAGCATCCTTTGCGCCAGCCAGTCAAGGTAAATGCCCTTGCTGTCGTCGCTGCGGCCCTTGACGGTGAGAATCACATAATGATAGGGCTCAATCATGCCGACGGCGCAGCGGGGCTCCCGGTAGTGGTAATAGGACGGGGAGGTCATGTGGGGGCCGAGATGACCGTCTGTTACCAGAATGGGACCGAAGGCGTAGGTGCTTATCGCGCCCATATCCAGGTATTCCTGGGCGGTATGGGCGTCACTCAGGTAGCATTTCATGCTGCCGTCCCCGAACAGGGCCAGAACCTCCAGATTGGGGAAAGCGCTGCGGTCGGCGGCGTATGTGCGGCTGCCGATCACCTTTCCGTCGCGGATGACGACCCCTGTGCGGTAATTGTAATTAAGGCGGAAACCGAAGAAATCGTCGGTCAGGCATAAGACAGCGCCGCAGTCCTCGGCCATTTTCAGGGGACTCATATAGCGCTTTCCGGGGGTGTTTCCGGGGGTAAGGTAACCTGACATGGGATCCTCCGGGCTGCACCACACCTCGGTTTCAAACCAGACAAGGTTATTTTCGCTGTAACGGGCGATGGTGATGGAGATATTCTGTGTTTTGTACAGCCACAGTCCCGCAGCTTCGTTTTCATACAGGTAGCTGCCATCGGTAAGGAGCCAGCCCTTTTCGTTGGTTTCGGGAACCTCTTTCGGCAGGTTGTTCGGACTGAGCGGAACGGGCGAGGGGGTGGGGACGGGCGTCGGTGCCGGAGCGCCCTGGGTGGGGACGCACATGCCGCTGAAGACGAGCTCCTGCAGTTCGGGGGAGGCGATGCCGTCCTCTTTCAGGCCGTTGGTTTTCTGCAGGGCCTTGACGCGCTTGACCATCACGTCGTTATAGGAGCCGGTCAGATCCAGGCTGGTGAAATAGCCCAGGTAATACATGGCGGTCTTCAGTCGGAGCACCGCCTCCCCGCTGTCGCCCTTTTTAAGGGTGCGGTAAGGAGAAGGGACGGACGTGGCGTTATCCGGCGTCGGGACAGGGGATGGCACGGGTGAAAGTATTTCCGCGGGCACAGGGGATGACGCCGCGGGAATGCCTGACGGCGTGGGGGAAGGGGACGGCGAAGGCACGGCGGACGGCGTCGGCACAGGGGTTGGCGCCGGAGCGCCTTTGGCGGGCACGCACTGCCCGCTGAATACAAGGGCCTGCAATTCGGGGGAAGCAATCCCGTCCGCCGTAAGGCCGTTGGCCCGCTGCAGGGCCATGACGCGCTCCGCCGTTACGTTGTTGTACTGGTCCGAAACATTCAGGCTGGTGAAATAGCCCAGGTAATACATGGCGGTTTTGAGCGCTGTCACGTCCGCGCCGCTGTCTCCCTTTTTGAGGGTGCGGTAGGGCGCCTCGCTTTCCGCCGCGGAAAGGGAGGAAAGCATGGCAAAGGATACAAATACCGCCGCCAGACAAAGAAAAGCGCAAAACCGGGTGAGTACAGTTTTCAATCTCATTTTTCAGACTCCGTTTCCAGGATTGTTTGGGAAAGGACGATGTCATTATAACATTAAATATTCCATTGTTAAAGGCTGTTTTGCCGATCCATGTCTTTATTTGCCGGAGACGGTAATACATATTCATTATCTCGAAAAAAATAATAAAATTACGAAAAACAGTGATTATTTACAAAAATAATGTTGCGCGATGAATGAGCATATGCTATACTCGTGCTGCCTGATCGGGATGTATCTTTAAAAACGGGGTGGAACGGATGAGAGTCAGTTACCGTAAACTATGGATCCTGTGCGCGCAGCAGGATATCAGCAAGGCGGAACTCAGGAAGCGCGCGGGGCTCGCTCCCGCGACATTTACCAAATTGCGGAGGGATCAGGAGGTCAATCTGTCGGTCCTGATCCGCATCGCCGGGGTGCTCAACTGCAACGCCGGGGACATGATGGATTTCATACCCGAGCGGGAATACATGCCGGACGTGGGGGTGGACGAGGTCTGGTGAATCAGCCGCATAACAGGTTTCACGCCGCAAAGGGACAGGATTCGTCCGGAGCCGCCGGGTGAACGGAGGGAAAGCGAAGATGGACTGCATGCTGGAAAACAATACCGAACTTGTTTCGGAAAGCGGGAACCGCTACCGGGTTCTGTCGCTGATCGGGGCCGGCGGACAGGGCGAGGTTTACAAGGCGGAAATGAACGGTAAACAGTATGCCCTGAAATGGTACTATCCGGAGACCGCGACCCCGGCACAGTGGAAGATACTTGAGGAACTGATCGCCAAAGGAGCGCCGGACGCGACGTTCCTTTGGCCCCTGGAGGGCATCCGGGGCAAGGCCGGAGAGTCCTATGGATATATCATGCCTCTGCGGCCCGAAAGGTTCAAGGGTGTCGTTCAGATGATGAAAAGGCAGGCGGAGCCTTCTTTTGCGATGCTGTGCCGCGCCGCGTACAACCTTACGAAGGGCTATGAGCGGCTCCACAAAGAGGGATGGAGCTACCGGGACATTTCCTTTGGCAACGTGATGATCGACCCCGACAACGGGGATATCATGATCTGCGACAACGATAACGCGTCGCCAAACGACCGGAAACAGGACATTGCGGTTTACGGCACCCCGCGGTTCATGGCGCCTGAAATCGTTACAGGGAAGGCGATGCCTTCCAGGAATACGGATATTTACTCGCTGTCGGTCCTGCTGTTTTATATGTTCATGCTGGGTCACCCGCTGGACGGGGAACAGGAGGCGAAGGTCCACTGCATGGATCCGCATGCCATGTACAGGCTGTACGGCACCAATCCGGTATTTGTTTTTGACCCGGGAGACAAAAGCAACCGGCCGGTAAAAGGCATGCACGACAACGTGCTGATTTATTGGGATATTTATCCGCAGGTCATCCGGGATCTGTTTACCAGGGCATTTACCGAAGGTCTGACCTACCCCAACAGGCGCGTAACGGAGAAGGAATGGATGGACGCCTTCGTCAACCTGATGACAGGCATCATTCCCTGTCCCTCCTGCGGGGCCGAGGTTTTCTACGACGAGAACAAAACGGCCATGGGAGTAACCCATGTCTGCTGGCGGTGCGGCCGCACCCTGCAGTACCCGGTGTCCCTGGTCGTCGGAAAAACCCGTGTCCTTCTCAACAGGGACGCGACGATCCGTTCCCACAATATCCGGGAGGATTACGATATGGACACTGTGGTCGGCCATGTTGTCCGCAATCCCGCCAATCCGCAGATGTGGGGCATAGAGAACGACTCGGACACAAACTGGACATATATCCGCGCGGACGGCCGGCAGATTCCGGTGGCGCCGGGCAAAAGGGTGGGAATCGTCAAAGGCGCCAGGATCGACTTTGGCCCGATGACAGGCGAATACAGATAAGAACAAGGAGGAAAAAACAATGTCGACTGCTCTGAAAAGGCCCGGCGGAGAACTGGCCGCCCGTCCCCTTCATTTCATCTGGACCGTGGATTGCTCCACTTCCATGAAGGGTGAGAAAATCAGCACGGTGAATCACGCCATTCAGTCCACCATTCCGGATATGCGCGCGGAAAGCGCACAAAACCCCAATGCCAGGCTCCTGGTGCGTACCCTCAAGTTTTCCAGCGGGGCGTCATGGGTCACAGCCAACCCGGTGCCCGTCGAGGAGTTTGCGTGGGATGACCTGGAAGCCTCCGGACTCACCGATATGGGCAAGGCCTTTGAATGCCTGGCCGCCCAGCTCACCATTCCACCCATGTCGGAAAGGGCTCTGCCTCCGGTAATCGTTCTGCTATCTGACGGACATCCCACCGATTCCTACAAAAAGGAACTGGATAAGCTGCTGTCTCTGCCCTGGGGCAGGAAGGCGGTGCGGGTCGCCATTTCCATCGGAAAGGACGCGGACGACAGCGTCCTGGAGGAATTTACGGGGAACCGGGAGCTGGTACTGCAGGCCAACAACGTAAAGACACTGGTTAAAATGATCAAGTGGGCTTCCACCCTGGCGGGCATGGTTTCCTCGCCCGACAGCAAGCCACGCGAAATGCAGGAAATCTCATCCGGCAGGCAGAGCATTACCTCCAACGGTCCGTTGGTAGTGAGGGACGGCAATATCCCCGCACCGGTTCCCTCCGCCGGCGACGGCGACGTGTGGTGAAACTAAGCCTTGAAAGAGGAGCGGATATGAAATTGGCTGTTTTCGGGAAGAGCGTGCGCGGGGCGGCCCACATTCGCGCCGGGACCAAATGCCAGGACAGCTGCAGGAAGATTGTTCTTGAGGACGGAACGGCGATTCTGGCGGCCGCGGACGGGCACGGAAGTCCCGCTTGTCCCCACAGCCGAACCGGAGCGAAGATCGCGGCCAACCTGTTCTGCGGCATCATGAGGCAAATATACTTAAACTGCGGCGGCAGAGAACACTTCATCTCTCTCCTGTCAAATGAGGGGAGTCTGGTGGTCAGGGCCATAGAGATCGAATGGAAAAAACGCGTCATGGAGAGTCATGCCGCCAACGGCCGTCCATTCCCCGAAAGGGAAGGGGGCGAAACCGACGAAGCGGCGGTTTACAGACAATACGGCACCACGCTGCTCGGACTTCTTGTGACGGAATCTTTCCTGTTTGCCTGTCAGCTGGGAGACGGTGATATCTGCATGATCCGCGACGGAAAAGCGGAAAAGCTGGTGGATCCGCCGAAGATTCTCGGGGTAGAGACTTTTTCGCTCTGCGCCGGCGACGCCTGGACGAAAGCGGAGACAGGGCTCCGGCGTTTCCGCTTGTCCGCCCTGGCCCCGGTGATGTTTACCCTGACCACCGACGGTTTTTCCAACAGCTATGAAAGCGAGGCGGGCTTCAGGGAAGCGCTGGCGGAATACCTGAAGACCGCACGGGATCATGGCGTCGGCGCGGTGAAGGAAAACCTGGCAGCCTGGCTGGAGGAAACAAGCGCCCTTGGCTGCGGGGATGATATCACCATGGCGGCTGTCTGCTGTCTTCCGGACGAAGAAGCCGAAAGCATTGATTCGCGGGAACCGGATGCGTAAGATGATGAGGATCACGATATGAGCACCGACATCAGGGAAAAAAAGTTTGACGCCTGGCGGCACGGTCTGTTGGACATCACCCGGCGGAACCGTCTGATCAATTACCGCAGGACCATCAGGACAACCCTGCGCATTACTTATCCCGCAATGGGGGAAATGTACCGCCGGCTGGTCGTAAAAGGGGAAAAAATCTCCTTCCGCAGGCAGATCGATACCGGCGGCGATCCATACCTGGAACGTCTGTTCTATATCATGGACAAGATGAACGCCCCGGTGGAGCTGGCGGAGGGAGAGATAAAATCCGACCTGGGAACGGCGGATATGAACGTGACTCTCAAAAACCTGCGCGCCAAGGCCAGGCTGTCCCAGGAAGAACAGGGAATCAACACCCTGTATCTTTGTTTCGGCTTTCTCAGATGGCGGGAAAAACCGTCGGATCCCTATATGCTTTCGCCGCTGGTACTGGTGCCGGCCGCCCTGGAAACCGCCACCATCATGAGTCCTTTTTTCATAAAGAAACTGGACGAGGATATCGTCGTCAACCCAACCCTGGAATATGTCCTGTCCTCGCAGTACGGCATTGTCCTTCCGGAACCGGACGCCGCGGAGGAAGACATCGAAGGGTATCTTGACCGGGTGGAGGCGGCGGTATCCTCTTTCGGCTGGGCTGTTGAGAAAGAGGCCGACATGGGCCTTCTTTCCTTCCTGAAGATCGTCATGTACAAGGACCTGGAAAAATACCGGGATCAGATTTTCCGCCATCCGGTTATCCGCGCCTTCTGCGGGGACGGGGAAGGATTGCCGAAGCCGGACGGAAACGCCCGGAGCTATCCGCATGATTCGGTGCCCGCGGGGGACGTGTGCCGGGTGGTAAGCGCCGACGCGTCCCAACAGGACGCCATCCGTCTGTCCCGGCAGGGGGTCAGCTTTGTCCTGCAGGGGCCTCCGGGTACGGGCAAAAGCCAGACCATCACCAATATCATCGCTCAGGCCCTGTCGGACGGCAAAAAGGTTCTGTTCGTATCAGAGAAAATGGCGGCTCTCAGCGTGGTTTACCGCCGTCTGGAAGAGGTGGGACTGGCGGATCGCTGCCTTTCGCTGCATAATTACCGGGCGGAGAAGCGTGCCGTGCTTAAGGACCTTGTGCGCACCATGGACCTTGCACCTGCCGCGGCGCTTACGGACGCGGCGGATGATATGAACGCCTATGAGTCCGCCCGGGACCGTTTGAACGGTTATGTGGAGGAGATGGACAGGGTTCGCGGTCCGCTGGACAAATCTGTTTTCGACGCTGTGACGGAGCTGGTTTCCCTGGGAAACGGGCCTTTTTTCCGTATCGTCGGGGAAGCGTCCGCTGTTTCCAGGCGGGATTACGCCGCACGGATCGGTCTTCTGAAGCGATACGCGGAGCACATGGAAAACGAAGGCGCGGGTATTCTGTCCAACCCATGGCGGGGCGCCGGAGTGAGCGCGGTGACCTATGACGTAAGGGAGACTGTTTCGTCCGGATTCGCCGCCCTTGGCGGATCCCTGTTCGGGCTGTCCGGCGCCCTGGCCTTCATGGACCGCGGAAGCGGAAGAACCGGGGCCTTCTCCATGAGGGATGTGGAAAAGCTGCTTGAACACATCCTTGCAGCTGAGCTTTGCCGCCGGACAGCAGCGGAACTGGATACCGAACTGGGGTTAAGCCTGTTCAGCCCGGAAAACGCCGAGGAGATTAAAAAGGCTGCCGCCGTCATGAACGGCGCCCGCAAAAAAGCGCTTGCCGCCGGTGTCGGTGAAGGGGCGATGGATGACGCCGCTTCCCGGCGCGCCTTCCTGGAGGCGACGGGAAAAGAACTGGCCGGATGCGAAGAGTGCATTCGCCTGATGAAGCGCCTTTCCGAAATCCTGTCCCTTCCCGGCGGGGATGACAGAGCGGCGCTCGTCAGGGCAAGGGATGCCCTGAAAATCCTGGCCCTTCCCGGGCAGGCCGATGAGGAATGGTTCCGTGAAGGACGCCTTGAAGAGATCAGAACAAAGGCGCGCATGTGGAAAGAACTGGCGGACAGGACAGAGCGGCTGAAAAGAAAGATCGACGCCGACTGGGAGCCCGGATTTCTCGAGGCGGATTACCGGGGATTGCTTTTAAGGTTCACGGGTGAATACGAAACGGTTTTCAAGTTTCTTAACGTACAGTACTGGAACGATAAAAGCGCTCTTACGGCTTTGCGAAGGGACCGTCCGGCTAGGCTGGACGACAGCGAGTGCGTGGAAGGGCTCATGCTTTTGAAGGAATACCGTGAGACGCTTGAAAAATGCGGGAACGAAACAAAGGACGTCCGGAAGGCACTTGGGAGTCTGTATCGCGGAGCTGAGACGGACTGGAACGCGCTTCTTTCCATCTTGGACGATTACGCCGCCGCCTGCTTTTATTTCAAAAGGTACGGGACGCAGGATAAGATAAAAACGCTTCTTTTAAAGTCCCGGGAAGAGCGTTTGGCCGATTTGTCGGGGAAGCCCGGATGGATGGACGCAGCCGCCGAACTCCTGGACAGCCGGATCAAAAGCATGGAAACCCCGACCCTTTCTTCCGGGGCGGCGGTTCTCATGCAAAAGAGGGATGCCGTCGCGGCGTATAACGACGCATACGCGGCCTGCGCCAAAACGCTGGAGCCCAGGATGACCCGCTATATGGCGGCGAAAAGCCCCGGCGTTCCGCGGGCGGCGGAGGCTCTGTCCGCGGCGGCTGGAAAGGCTGCCGAAGCGAGGAAGGACGCCGAGGCTTTCTTTGATTTGATGGGCGCGGGACCGCTGCCGGAAAACATGGAGGACCTCCTTTCCCTCTGGGAGGAACGGATCGATTCCTCTGTCCTGGACGGGCTTGCGGCTCGCCTGAAGGAGGCCTATCTCGGCCTTGACGGGGAGGCCTTCGCCCGGACGCTGTCCTCCGTCTCCGAGTGCGTTCGTTTGCCGGAGGAGGAACACGCCCTGAAGACACTGTCGGAATGGTTTCCGGAGGAAGACCTGTACGCGTATCCCCTGGACGCCCTCAGGGACAGAATCGCCCGGTGCGGCGATATAGAGGCGCTTGAAAAATGGATCGGGCACGCGTCTCTTGTCCGGGAATGCGCGGACCGCGGGCTGAAGGATTACATCGAATATATTGAAAAGAACGGCGTTGCTCCCGGAGAGATTGTTCCCCTTTACCGCAGGTCCTTCATGACCCGCTGGCTCATGGAAGAGCTGTCCGGGGATCGGGCCGAGCGTCTGCGGGCCTTCCGTTCCTATGCCCATGAAAAAACGGCGGAGGAGTTCAGGACAGAGGACGCAAAACAGCTGAAGCTTGCGCGGGAACGCCTTTCCGCGCAGCTGTCGGCGGCCATATCCCGGGAAGACCTCCGTTCGGAAGGTTCAGTGAAGGAGGAGGCCCTCCTGAGACGCGAATCCGAAAAAAAACGGCGCGTCATCCCGCTCCGGCGTTTGTTCAGGGCAATACCGGGCCTGATGCAGCGCCTGAAACCATGCTTTATGATGTCGCCTCTTTCCGTGTCCTATTTCCTGGACGCGGAGCTGTATAATTTTGACCTGGTCATCTTCGACGAGGCGTCCCAGATTCTTCCCGAGGATGCCGTCGGCGCCATTTTCCGCGGCAGGCAGGCAATTATCGCCGGCGATACCCGCCAGATGCCCCCCACGGACTTTTTTAACGCCGCGGTGAGGGAGGATGAGGAACCGGACGAGGATGACGAATACTTCCCGGACGCGGTCAGCGAATCCGTCCTGGACGAGGCGGCGGCCTGTCTGCCCGCATGTACGCTTTTGTGGCATTACCGGAGCCGAGACGAATCCCTGATCGCCTTTTCCAACAGGCTTCTGTACCATGACAGCCTGATTACCTTTCCCAACTGTTCCCATATGAAGGACCGGGGCGTGGAATATATTTATGTTCCCAACGGCTGCTACGAGGGTTCCGGCAGGAACTGCAACGTGGCCGAGGCCCGCCGGTGTCTGTCTCTGGTGGAGGAGCACCTCCGGAATCATCCGGACAGGTCACTTGGCATCGTGGCGTTTTCCGAAAAGCAGCAGAGCGTTATCGAGGAGATCATCGAAGATTTCAGGATGAAAAACCCGCGGTATGAATCCTTTTTCGACGAGACCCGCGACGAACCGTTTTTTGTAAAAAACCTTGAAAACGTCCAGGGCGACGAAAGGGACACCATTATCTTCAGCGTGTGCTACGCCAGGAATTCCCAGGGCAGGATGTATCAGCGCTTCGGCCCTTTGAGCCATGAGGGAGGGGAACGCCGCCTGAACGTGGCCATCACCCGCGCCAAGTACAACGTGAAGCTGGTCGGTTCCGTCATGCCCACCGATATCGCGGTAAAGGAAGGAACCGGGGAAGGCGTGAGGATGCTGAAGGAATATATTTATTACGCCATGCAGAACGACTGCGCCGTATCCCGCGGCAATCCCTCCGGGGAAGGGGAGGGCTTCGCGGACAGAATTGCCGATTTCCTGAAGGAAAACGGCTATACCGTCAGGCGGAATATCGGCGCGTCCGCCTACAAGCTGGACATCGCCGTGGAAAAGCCGGGATCTCCCGACATTCTGATCGCCGGCGTTGAATGCGACGGTCCCCATTACCGGGATACCCGCACCGCCCATGACCGGGATGTGCTGCGAAAGGACATCATGACATCCCTCGGCTGGCGGATGATCCATGTATGGTCCATGGCCTGGTATCTGAATCCCGAGACTGAAAAAAACCGGCTGCTTGATTTCATTCGCCGCTGCCGCGGAAAGGACGCCGACAATCATTACGCCCTGCCGGAGCTCATCCCCCCGGAGAAAGACACGGCGGACGATAAAAAACCGCGGGAGGCGCGCTGCAATCAGACGGAAGGGGTTCTTGCAATCTATGAATACGCCGACCCGCTCATGGCTTCCCGGGACATCGGCGCGGACAGCTACGCCAACCTGGCGGCCGCCATTCGGTACGTGCTGGAGAGGGAAGCACCCATTTACGCGGAGGAACTGTACACGCGCATTGCTCCGCTTTTCGGCAGTCCCCGAGTCACGGGCATGCTGCGAAAGGTGATCGACGACTGTGCTTTCTCCCGACTGGGGGATTGCGCCGAACGCCGAGGCGAATTTCTTTACATAAAAGGCGCGCGGATTTATCCCCGCGTCCCCAGGGAAGGAGACGTGCCCAGGAGTGCGGACCGTATCGCGCCGGAGGAGATTCGCGCCATGATCGGTTATGTGTTGGCTGCCGCGCCGGGAAGACAAACAGGAGGCGTGGTCGAGGAAGCCGCGCGAATGTTCGGCCTGCCGCCAAAGGAAGCCGCGGTTGTACGGACGCTGAAAAGGGAACTGAAAACCATGACGGATTCCGGGGAGGCTGTCGAAAAGGATGGCAGGCTTTACCCGGCGGAATCACACGGAGAAAAATGACAAGATACGGGTTTTATAACCTGAACGTCTTGCAGGAGGACGGGCAATGAGCGACACAGTGATTGATGCCTTTGCTTTTGAAGGGGGGTCTTATACCTCTCTGGACAGCCTGGTCAACGCCATGGGTTTAAAATGGATGGCCGGCAGAAGGATTCTGTTCGGCGGAACGCTGAGGGAGCACATAAAAAAAGCGCAACCCGCCCTTGCGGGCGCCTGCGCCGCCGCCGAAAAAGAGTATCTCGAAAAAAACAACGAGGGCAACCGTATTTATTTCAGGTGGCTCTGTTCCTTCCCGGGCATCCGGTCCATGTACTGGCGGGGGCGGGACCTGGGCGGGCTGGACGCCATTGCCTCCGCGCTGGAAAGCGGGGACGAGGAAGTGCGGAAACTGGTCCTGTACCTGATGAAGGAGCAGGTGTTTCACAATATGGTCCTGAGCCTCGGGGGACGGGACGAACTTTCCGCGCAGGTACGCTATCTGGAAAGGGCCTACAACAAGCGGGACACCGCATTTGAAAGGAACGGCGTCGTCCCCATGCTGGAACGCGTTTTGAGAGGGGAAAAAAGCTTTTCCTTTGAAGGACGCGATTTTTCCTCTCCGAAGGATCTGGCGGCGTACCTGCAGGGCTATGCGGACCGGTCGCCCAAAGCGCTGGCCAAAGCGGTCCGGCCGCTGTTTACCGACGAAAACAACCTGGACCCGCGATTTGAAGCGTGGGCATTGATGCACGGGTTCGGGCACGAACTGACGCTGTGGAAGGTGCGCTACCAGGAGGGGCGGGGGAATAAGGACGACGGGCCGGAGGATTTCGTATTCGACGAGGACAGAGAACCCCTGATGGAGGCCAGGGAACAGACGCCCGAGGAGTTCGCCCTGGCGGTCGAGGGATTCGACGACAGGTTTGTCGAGCTGCTGACCCGGTTTGCGGACCGGATCGGCGATCCGAAAATATTCGAGGGGCTGATGAGCGATTATTTTCCCGACAACCGTCTGCAGTGCTATCTTCTATTGAAATTGTACCGGATGGAGATCATGCGGGCCATCCGCGAAGCCGAGGAGATCGATTCCATCCTGACCGCGCGTTTCGAAAAACGCCTGACGGATGACTTTGGGGTAGGGGCGTCCTTCGCCGGATGGGCTGTCGGCGCCTGGTGCCGCTGCTATGGGGAAAGGGTGCTGAACAAAAAATTCGCGACGCGTCCGGACTGAGCCCGAGCTTATTGTATTTCCCGACGCTTCCCGACCGGGGTGATTTTCAGGGTTTTCAGGTATGCCTTTTGTTCGTCCGTGATGCGATAGCTTTCCACGCTTTTCTGTATCGTCCTGTTATGAACCCAATTGTCCAGCCGCTTTTCTTCAAGGTACGGTATGACCAGATCATACTGCTTCGCCAGGGCCGTTGCGAAGAACCATGCGATCATCATGTTGACATAGTATTCTTCCGACCGGACCGACGCTGCCAGGTCAGTGTACGACGTACTGAAGCGCTCGTCCAGAAAATGCTGCATCAGCATTCCCAGCGCAAACCGTACCGTGTAGGTTTTATTCGAACCGATCCATACCTGAATGCGGGGAAGCAGCCTTTCCGGTGTTTTTTTGAAAGCCGTCGGGGAAAGCTGATCACAGGTAGCCCAGTTGTCAATGTACGGCAGAAAAGCTTCGACGCTCGCCACGCATTTGTCGAAGTCTTTCTCCCGTGATATGATAAAAGCGTGCAGCTGGTCTTCGTCAAAAAAACGGTGCGGCAGGCAGGAAAGAAATTCCCCGATATCTCCGTCATTGCATAAATCTTTGGCAAACGCGCGGAGCGCCGGCGTCCTGACGCCGATAATCCTTTCGGCCGGTATCGTGGGAATGATTCTGGCCTGCAGAAGGGCATAGTCCTTATCCCGCATCCGGAACAGCTCCGCAGCAATATCGTCCCTGTTCATGGCTGTTATTTGTTCTCCCTTCTCTGCCGTCTCTTTGGAAAGTATACCTCACGGGCCGATTCCTGCCCGTTCGCCGCGGGCGCTGCCGTTGAGCCCTTTCCGACTGAGATTCCCGGGAACGGGACAGTGTTTCCGTTCAATACTAACGGTTGCCCGACTGAGGAAAATGAAAGCGCCAAAATCTTTTTTTCGGAGGAACGCGATGAAAAACGCACGGGGACATACGGTAATCAGGCCGGCGACGGCGGAGGATGCCCTTCAAATCGCCGAGATCCTTGTGGAAGACTGGAAAATGGCATACAGAGGCATCATCGACAGCGCGTATCTTGATTCCATGAGCGTCGAACAGCGATATCAAAGAGAAGCGCGGAGATACCGGCAGTATACGGTCGCCGCCGACGGGAATGAGATTCTGGGCTTCGCATGGAACGCGTTGATCGACGGCGAAGAGGCGGATTGTGAGATCGTCGCCTTATATGTAAGGTACGCAAAAAGAAAAAGCGGGACGGGCAGGGCGCTGTTTCTGCATTCGATGGATACTTTCAGGGCCGCCGGCTCGATGAAGCCGGTACGGGGCGGATGGCGGATTCAGCCCCGCTCTACCGTAATTACGTCCATAAAGCCGACCAGGTCAAAAATGGCGACGATGTATTCGTTTACGTGAATCAGTTTCATTTTTCCGCCGCATTTTTCCATTTTCTGCTCGGCGGCGAGCAGTACGCGAAGACCGCTGGAGGCAATGTATTCCACCTGTTCAAAATCCATGATTATCTCTGTGACGCCGTCCATCTGCCGCGCAAGTTCCTCGTCCAGCAGCGCAGACGCCGCGGAATCCAAACGCCCTTTCGGTTTTACGGTAAGCAAAGAACCTTTTTTTTCAAAAACGGTGTCAGGCATGGTCATAACCCTCCGTGAATTTATATGCCGAAATTAGCAATAAGAGAGTCGGGCTTGATAAAAGGCGTACTAACGATCCGTGAAAGCTGTCGGGTTATACAATCCGCTGCCGTCCTGATCGCATTTTTCCTCGCGATTACGGTAACTCAGTCATTCGAGTCCCCTGCCGCAAGCAGGTCTGAAAAGCCTTCGGGTTTCATGGTGAACCCGATGATGTATCCGTCCGGACCGCGTTCCGTGACCTTGGCGTACGCTTCCGGACCGCGGATACGAAGCATCAGGTTTTGCAGAGGCTGAAGGGGGTATTCGGCGGACAGGAGGCAGAATTTTTCGTCTTCCGTAACACCGGTCAGGGTGCCGGCGTGGGGCTCCGGGTCGACGGTTTTCCCATCCAGCAGGAAGAAGACGAGCTCTTTTTCCTTTGGCAGCGTTCGCCAGCGCTTCTTTTCGGAGGCGCCTGCAAGGGTCATGCCGCCGTCGATTCCGGCGACAACGTAATATTTCATCTCTTCCTTGCCGCCCTTGGGCATAAAGCGGCTTTCCTTAAGGATTTTTACCTCCCCGGGAATCTTTTTCCGTGTGCGGTCGGCGATGCAGACTTCTCCGCCCAGGCTGAGGGACTCCAGACGGCCCGCAAGGTTCACTGTTTCGCCCATGCAGCCGTATTTCATCTTATGTTCGGAGCCGATATTGCCGACGACCGCTGGACCGGAATTGATGCCGATCCCCATTTCCAGATCCGGATAACCGTTTTCGCGGTTCCAGGCGTTTACCTCGGTCATGGCATTCTGCATTTCAATGGCGCATGAAACGGCGGCTTCGGCATGCTCCGGCATGCTTTGGGGTGCGCCGAAAACAACAAAGAGCCCGTCTCCGAGAAATTCGATGATCGTTCCCTGATACTTTTTGATTACGGCGGCCATGATTTCAAAATAATGGTTCAGCATGGTGATCAGGTTCTCGGAGGAGATGCGTGTGCTCATGGCCGTGAATCCCCTCAGGTCGCTCATCAGGACGCTGACGTCGGCTTCTCTGCCGCCCTGCTTTTCCCCGCCGGGGGCGGTCAGCACATAATCCGCGATCTCCGGGGAGGTGTAGCGTTCAAAGGCGGAATGGACCTTAAACAGGCTTGTCAGGTCGTGGATCACGATCAGCGCAAAGTTGTCATCCTCAGATTGACAGGTCAGGGTCACATGCAGTTTAAAACGCTTACCTTCCAGATTCACATAATCCACCAGCGAGTGAAAGGATTTTTTCCTTTCCGTGCCGCCGTCGATGAACAACTGGATAAAAGCGTCGTTCTCCTCAACATAGGGGATCGCGTCCCAAAGCCTGTCACGTCCGCGGACGTCCAGGCCGAAGAGCTTTTCGGCGGCCGGGTTTGCGAAAAGTACTTTGCCGCCGGAACCGGTCAAAAGTACGGCGTCCTCCATATTAGCGAGGATGTACTGCATATGGTCTGACAGCATATCTTACGTACGCTCCTCTTTTTTCATACTCTTGTTCCGGGTCAGCTTCATAAGGTATTCGATGTCTTCCGCCAGCGGCTTTCCGTGAAAAGCCGGACGGGTGTATTCGATTACCCGCGGAACGCCGGGCGCGACAAGATCAAGGAACGGAATGAGCAATTCGAAATCGAGCAATCCGTCACGGAGGCGGTTATGCCTGTCACCGATGCCGTCGTTGTTGTGGAGATGGAACCCGCCGATCAGCTTTGACAGATCCCTGACCAGTTTTCTCAGGTCCCATCCGTTGGCGTTCGCATGGCCGACGTCGATCAGGACGGGAAGCTGACGCGAAAGGCAAAGGGAGGTAAATTCCCGCTGATCAAGCAGTTGGGTCCCTTCCGTGAGGATGCCGGTATTTTCTGTAAGGAGCGTGGTATCCGGGAACATGTCCTGGGTTTCTTCCAGACTGCGCAGGGCGTTCTGAAGCATGGCGTCTTTCTTTTCGGGAGGCACCTGTCCGTTGTTCAGATGGAAGACCATGAATGGCGGACGCAGGATGCGGGCATATTTCTGAGTGAGACGAAGATGGCGCATGCTTTCTTCCCATGCCGCACTTCCACGCGGAGAGGTATGCTCCACCCCCCAGACAGGTTCATGGAACAACAGCGGGCCGGATGAGAAAAGATCGAGGTTCTGTTTCAGGTCGTCTTCAAAATTCTTCAGATCGAACATCATGAGGAGCTCAAACCCCAGGGAGCGCCCGAACAGTTCACGGTAAAACCGTCCCGCTTCCAGATGCGCCCGCGGAAGCACGCAGGTATCGATATATATGCCCATGTTTTCCTCCGGCGGCTTAAAAAACCCGGAAACCCGGCGTTCACCAGGTCCCGGGCCAGCATACGCTGATTCTTGGGGATCAGTTTTCCTTTGCGGCGGTCCAGCACAGTCCGTAATAATCGGCGGTGAGCCTCCTGAGCCGGTTGGCGAGATGTCCGAGGATCATTTCGATCTTCATGGGATTGGCATTGAACAGCGCTTTAAGATCCTCCGCGCGGATGGCTTCCAGCACGGTCTCATTTTCCGCAACCACAGCCGTCGCGCTGCGTTTATCGTTGGAAACAAGGCCCATCTCACCGAAGAAGGCGTTGGTATACAGCGTTGTCAGCTTCGTTTCTTCGGGCGTGCCATAGTTGACAAAGACAGCCACGGAACCCGAGTGGATCTGATACATAAACACGCTTTCGTCGCCTTCACGGAAGATGATTTCGCCTGCATTGTAGTATTTCACCGGCAGAACGGCTTTCGCGGCGTCCTCGCCGTATTTTTCCCGGGCTTTGTCCTCAACGGTAATGGCGCTGAGCTTCGCGGCGTAATCCCTGACAGCCTTATACTTTTTCATCCTGGCGAGGAAACTGTCTTTCTGCCGGGCGTCGGCATCCTGCTTTTCACGGATGAAGGCGGTGACCTCGTCGTAATCTTTTGTCAGCTGGCGAAGCCGCTCAGCCAACTGAGTCATCAGGGCCATGACCCTGTCCGGCTCTTCGGTGAAAAAGAAACTAAGATCTTCGGCGGTCAGTTCGACGGCTTGCAGTTCCTCTTCCGCAACGACGGTCGCGCTGCGGGGCCAAACTTCGATGATGGCCATTTCGCCGAAATACTGGCCGGGCTTCATATCCGCAAGCTTCCGTTGGTCTGCCTGGCCGTAATGCAGATAAATGCCGGCGGTGCCTTCCTTGATCTCGTAGAAGGTATTCCCGAATTCGCCCTCGCGGAAAATCACTTCGTTTTTACCGAAAACCTTGGTATTCATCTCTCTTTATTCCTCCCCTTATTGGCTATATCACGAGTGAATGATGTTTGGTTTATGATACTCAATTTACGCCCGTTTGTCAAGGCAATATCTATGTGATATAATCGGATTGTCAGGTCCCTGCGGCCGGGGTTTGGCCTCGGGAGGACGACAGGGTTTCCTACGGAAGACACGGCCCGTTCTTTGCTGCGGGACGTCCCGGGAATCAAGAGCGGATTTTATGAAACGGCGGTTTTCCGATATGCGCGAAATCGCCGAAAGGAGAAGAATATGGCCCCCAGACCGATTTTGTGGATTGTGATCCCCTGCTATAACGAGGAAAAGGTGCTGCCCATCACCGCGCCGATGTTCCTTGACAAGCTGACCTCGCTGACGGAGGCGGGGAAGATCAGCCCCCGCAGCCGGGTGCTGTTCGTCAACGACGGTTCCAGGGACGCCACATGGGAGATCATCCGTTCCCTGGCGGAGAAGGACGAGCGCTTCATCGGCATCAGCCAAAGCCGCAACCGCGGTCACCAGAACGCGGTTCTGGCCGGGCTGATGGAGGCCAGGGACAAATGCGACATCACCATCTCCATCGACTGCGACGGGCAGGACGACATCAACGCCATGGACCGGATGGTGGACGAATATCTTGCGGGATGCGAAATCGTCTACGGCGTCAGGTCAAGGCGTGACACGGATACCTTTTTCAAGCGATTTACCGCCGAGGGCTTCTACAGGCTGATGAAGCTGCTGGGAGCGGAAATCGTGTTCAACCACGCGGATTACCGCCTGGTCAGCGCCCGGGCGCTGAAGGAATTCGCTGATTTTGAAGAGGTAAACATCTTCCTCAGGGGAATGTTCCCGATGGTGGGATTCAAAAGCGCCTCTGTCTATTACGAACGGGCGGAACGCCTGGCGGGGGAGAGCCATTATCCCCTTCGCAAAATGCTGGCCCTGGCCTTTGACGGGATTACCAGCCTGTCGGTTCGTCCTTTGTCCATCATCACGGGGATCGGAGTCTTTTTCAGCCTGATGGGACTTGTCGCCGCTGTCTGGGCGGCTGTGATGGCGATCCATGGGAATACGGTGGCGGGATGGGCGTCCACCGTATGCCTGGTATGCATCATCGGCGGGATCCAGCTGATTTCAACCGGCGTCATCGGCCAGTACCTGGGCAAGACCTATATGGAAACAAAGCGCCGTCCCCGCTATATCATCAGCGAACGTACCTGGGAAAAGACCGGACGCCGCTGGCTGGAAGAATCGGAAGGAGATGAAAAAGAATGATCAGGAAAGTAAAAACGGAATGCGGCTGGGTGGCGGGCCTTCCGGCCGCCGATCCGCGCATCACCAGCTACAAGGGCATTCCCTATGCAGCGCCGCCCGTGGGCGACAACCGCTGGCGCGCACCTCAGCCCTGCGCCTCCTGGGAAGGGGTAAGGGACTGCTATGCTTTTTCGCCCATCCCGATGCAGGCTCCCATCAGCGCCGATCCCGCAAATCTGTACGACAGGGAATGGCATGTGGACCGGGAGATCCCGATGAGCGAGGACTGCCTGACGCTGAACGTCTGGGCTCCGGCGGACGGGCGCAGGGACATGCCGGTATTCGTATGGTATTTCGGCGGCGGGCTGCAGGTAGGCTACTCCGCCGAAATGGAATTTGACGGGGAGCGCATCGCCCGCCGGGGCATCGTCGTGGTCACGGTCAATTACAGGGTGAATGTGTTCGGCTTTTTCAGCCATCCCGAGCTGACGGCGGAGGCCCCGGAGGCGCCGTCCAATTTCGGTTTCCTGGACCAACAGGCCGCCACGCGCTGGGTGAAGAGGAACATCGAAGCCTTCGGGGGCGATCCCGGGAACATCACCATCGGCGGGCAGTCCGCCGGCGGCATGAGCGTTTCCGCCCAGATGACCTGTCCCGCCAACCGGGGCCTTTTCCGGAGGGCCATCATCCAGAGCGGCACCTTCCATTCGCCCTATCCCTCGGATTTCGGCCTTTGCAATGATATAAAATCCGCCGAAGAGAAGGGCAAAGCTTTCTTTGATTTCCTCGGTGTCAAAAACCTTGCGGAAGCGCGCCGGATCGACGCCGTGACCCTCAGGGACAAATCCCTTGAGTGGGACGGTGTTCACGGCTGGGGCAAAACCTTCTGCGAGGTGGTGGACGGCGTGTTTTCCATGCGCTCGAGCGGTGAATGGTTCCTGGACGAGGACAGGCTGAAGGTGCCGGTGCTGCTGGGACACACCGACAGCGAGTTTTTCGCCCGGCCGGACCTGATGAAAACCGGCGAAACATCTGCGGAATATGCCCGGCGTCTGTTTGGAAACGACGCGGACCGGTTTCTTGCCTGCTTCTCAGATCCGGCGGCCCGGGATACGGTCTCGCGGGAGGGCGGGATCAACGCCATCGAATTCGCCATCCGCGCCGCTGCGCGCCGAAATGAAAAACAGGAGGAGAAAACGCCGCTGTATTATTATCTGTTCTGCCCTGAAATCCCCGGCTGGGACCATCCCGGAGCATTTCACTCGTCGGATCTTTGGTTTTTCTTTGAAACGCTGGCAAAATGCTGGCGTCCCTTCACCGGGAAGCATTACGACCTGGCAAGACAGATGTGCGATTACTGGTGCAATTTTATCCGGTCCGGTGATCCCAACGGAGAGGACCTTCACGGGAATGTCCTGCCCGAGTGGCCGGCCTTTGATACCGGGGACCCGGTCAGGATGCGCTTCGGCGACGCGGCGGCTTGCGAAAAATGCCCCGAGACGCCGCTGATGTCCTTCCTGCAGGATCGTTTTGCCAAAGAGACATTAGCCAAAAATTGAAAATGGTGTCTGCGGAAATGGCGAATCCGGAATGATATCAAAACAGGAAGAATTGAAGTAACTGTTCAGTCATGTGTGAATGAGAACAAACGTATGGCAGCAGCGGGGAGGTATCGGAGGGATCTCCCTCCGATTATGATCCGTTTAAGCTTCATGTAACGGCTGATCGGGTACACGGTC